>NZ_JBSGXB010000024.1:0-46339 GCF_053609185.1 Streptomyces sp. NPDC054956
GGCCGGATGAATCCGGCCCCGCCGGCGTTCGAGGCGCGGGGTCCGGGGCGGAGCCCCAGATCTTCCCGCCCGTCCGGCGTTCGAGGACCGGGTCCGGGCGGAGCCCGGGGAACGGTGGAAGGGCGGGTGGGGGACAGCCCCCGCAGGGCCCACGGCCCGCGCCGGGCCGACGGCCCCCGCGCAGCCGGTGGGGCCCGCCAGGGCCGAGACGTGCGGGCGGCGCGTCAAGGAGCGGACAACAGTGCGGACAGCACACCGGCGTGGCTCGCCGCCGGATCCTTGACCGCGGTCAAGAGGGTCACCGGGCCACCCGAGACGAGCCCGCGCAGCCGCCCCAGCTCCGCCACCGCCTCAGGCCCCGCCAGCTCCACCCCGTACCGCTCCCGGAACTCCTCCACGGACCCGCCCCCGTGGAACCACTTCCGCAGCTCCGTGGACGGGGCGACAGCCCTCGCCCAGTCGTCCACCCCCGCCGCCTCCTTCGACAGCCCCCGCGGCCACAGCCGGTCCACGAGGACCCGTACGCCGTCCACCCCCGGCTCCGCGGGATCGTAGACCCGCTTCAGCCGGACGATCCGAGCCCCTTCACCTCGTCCCACACCGCCGGATCCACCGTCCCCAGCCGCCGCGCCCGCTCGAACTCCCATACCGACACCTCCGCCACCCGGTCCGCCTCCAGGAACCCGCCCCGCGCCCCCACCACGCCCGGCGGCAGCGGGATCACCCCGGCGCGCCGGTCGTCGTACTTCCCGGTGATCCACGCGACCCGCGCCCAGTGGCCCCGTATGCCCAGGATCAGGCAGGGCCGCCCGTCCGGCAGGGACCACAGCTCACCGGGCTCCGGCCGGGGCTCGGGCCCCGGCGCGTGCCGCGGCTCGGCGGCACGCGGTTCCCGCCGCGCCCGCCGGGGGAGCAGTACCAGCAGGACCACGACCACCACCGCGGCGACCGCCGGCCACCAGGACGTGTCCATACTCCGACCGTAGCCTCGGCCGCACCACCCGGCGCGGCGGCCGCGCCGTCCCGGCCCGCCGCCCCGGCCCCCACCGGACGGCAACCCGCATCCGCCCCGTCGCTCCCCCGGGTGACAGCACAGGTGATTCCCCCCACAACGGCCCGCCGCGGAGGAGCGACCGGACGTTTCGCGCCTTACGCTCGACCCACGCACGGCCCGCATTCCGTCCACGGACCGTCCACGGAGGTTCACGCTCCATGAAGCTCACCGTCGTCGGCTGTTCGGGTTCGTTCCCGTCCGCGGAATCGGCCTGTTCGAGCTACCTCGTCGAGGCCGACGGCTTCCGGCTGCTCCTCGACATGGGCAACGGCGCCCTCGGCGATCTCCAGCGGCACATCGGGCTCTACGACCTCGACGCGATCTTCCTGAGCCATCTGCACGCCGATCACTGCATCGACATGTGCGCGTACTTCGTCGCCCGCTTCTACCGCCACGAGGGCGGCCGCTGCGGCACCATCCCCGTCTACGGCCCCGAGGGCACCGAGAAGCGGCTCTCCACCGCCTACGAGGACGTCCCCGACGAGCGGTCCATGAGCGAGGTCTTCGACTTCCGGACCCTGAAGTCGGGCAGCTTCGAGATCGGCCCGTTCCAGGTCCGCACCGAGAAGGTCTCCCACCCGGTCGAGTCCTACGGCATCCGCGTCGAGCACGGCGGCCGCTCGCTGACGTACTCCGGAGACACCGGCGCCTGCCCCGAGCTGGGGCTGCTCGCCGAGGATACCGACCTCTTCCTGTGCGAGGCCTCCTTCACGCACGGCAAGGAGGACATCCCGGACCTCCACCTCAACGGGCGCGAGGCCGGCGAGTTCGCCCGCGGCGGCCGGGTCGGCCGGCTCGTGCTGACCCACATCCCGCCGTGGACGGACGCCCAGCAGAACCTGGCCGACGCCCGCGAGGTCTACGACGGACCGGTGGACCTGGCGTACGCGGGCGCGGTCTACGAGGTCTGACGCACGCCCCGGCCCCAGGGCCATCCCGGTCGCCCCGGCCACGTACGACGAAGCCCCCGCCCTCCCTTCCGGGAGAGCGGGGGCTTCGTCGTGGTGTGGCGCGGGACCTACTTGGCCTCGGCCTTCTCCATCTCGGCGAGCTCCTCGTCGGACTCGCGGCCCGGCGTCGGGAGGTTGAACTTGGTGATCGCGAAGCGGAAGCCGAAGTAGTAGACCGCCGCGAAGACCAGGCCGATCGGGATGATCATCCAGGGGGACGTGGCCTTGTTCCAGCCGAGGCCCAGGTCGATCAGGCCGGCGGAGAAGGTGAAGCCCGCGTGGACCCCGAGGGCCCAGGTGACGGCCATGGACACGGCGGTCAGCACCGCGTGGATGGCGTACAGCACCGGCGCGATGAACATGAAGGAGAACTCGATCGGCTCGGTGACACCCGTGACGAACGAGGTGAGGGCGAGCGAGACCATCATGCCGGTGACGGCCTTGCGGCGCTCCGGGCGGGCGGTGTGGGCGATGGCCAGGGCGGCGGCCGGCAGACCGAACATCATGATCGGGAAGAAGCCGGTCATGAACATGCCCGCGTCCGGGTCACCGGCGAAGAAGCGGGTGAGGTCACCGTGGACGACCGCGCCGGTGGCGTCGGTGAAGTCACCGATCTGGAACCAGGCGACGGCGTTGACGAACTGGTGCATGCCGATCGGGATCAGCGCGCGGTTGATGAGGCCGAAGATGCCCGCACCGACGGAGCCGAGGCCGGTCATCCACTCGCCGAAGTTGGTGATGACCTCACCGATCGGCTCCCAGGCCAGGCCGAAGAAGACACCGGCGAGGACGCCGACGAAGGCCATGACGATCGGGACCAGGCGGCGGCCGTTGAAGAAGCCGAGCCAGTCCACCAGCTTGGTGCGGTGGAAGCGCTGCCACAGGACCGCGGCGAGCAGACCCATGATGATGCCGCCGAGGACGCCGGGGTTGTTGTACGTCGCGGCGACGTCGACACCCTTGTTCTCGGTGGTGTTGATGACGGCCTCGGTCACCGGGAAGGCGGTGAGGACGTTCTTGTAGACCAGGAAGCCGACGAGCGCCGCGAGGGCGGTGGAACCGTCCGCCTTCTTGGCGAAGCCGATCGCGACACCGATGCAGAAGAGCAGCGGCAGGTTGGCGAAGACGGCGTCACCGGCGGTGGCGAACACCGTGGCGACCTTGCCCCAGCCGAGGCCGTCCTTGCCGAAGACGTCGGGCTGGCCGAGGCGCAGCAGAATACCCGCGGCCGGCAGGACGGCGATCGGCAGCTGAAGGCTGCGGCCGACCTTCTGCAGACCCTGGATCAGGCCGGAGCCCCGCTTCTTGGCGGGAGCGGCGGTGGCCGTACTCATCAACTTCCTCCAGTGGACAAGGCGCTGCCTGGGGACATGGAAAAGGGGGGTGGCGGCGTCTCAGGAAAGGGGAGGACCGCGGGGCCGAAAGGCCTACGTGGTCTACACCACTCAGTGGTGTAGACCAGTTGTAGCACGTGAGGTCCAGGTAAGGAACCCACCATTTCCGTGGGGGAGGACACATGCGGGCATACATGACAAAGGCCCCCGGACCCGGTGGGTCCGAGGGCTTTCGGCCTCTTTTTTGGCTCGGAAACGGCCCCGGAAGGGGGTATTCCGGCCCCTTGGGCGGGGCGTTCGGCAGGTCTCGCAGGATTCGTTCGGCGCGCTCCGTACGGTCCGTTCGGCGCACTGCGTACGGTCCGTTCGGCGCGCTCCGCGCGGGCCGAGGTCCTGCTCGGGCTCCCGCTCGGGCCCCCGCTCAGGCCTTCGTGTTCTCCGCCTGCATCGCCTCGATCTCCTCGTCCGACTCCCGGCCCGGCGTCTTGATGTCCCACTTGGTGATCGCGAACCGGAACACCGCGTAGTAGACGACCGCGAAGCAGAGTCCGATCGGAATGATCAGCCAGGGCTTCGTCGCCAGGCTCCAGTTGATGACGTAGTCGATCAGGCCGGCCGAGAAGCTGAAGCCGTCCTTGACCCCGAACGCCCACGTCACCGCCATCGACACGCCCGTCAGCACCGCGTGCACCGCGTACAGCGCCGGCGCCAGGAAGAGGAACGAGTACTCCAGCGGCTCCGTGATGCCGGTGACGAAGGAGGTCAGGCCGACCGACAGCATCAGACCGCCGACCTCCTTGCGCCGTGCCGGCTTCGCGCAGTGCGTGATCGCCAGCGCCGCCGCGGGGAGGGCGAACATCATGATCGGGAAGAAGCCGGTGAGGAACTGGCCCGCGTTCGGGTCTCCCGCCAGGAACATCGGGATGTCACCGTGCACGGTCTGGCCGTCCGGCTTGGTGTAGCTGCCGAACTGGAACCACACCGGCACGTTCAGGAACTGGTGCAGGCCGATCACCAGCAGCGCGCGGTTCGCGATGCCGAAGATGCCCGCGCCCACCGACCCCAGACCCACCAGCCAGTCGGAGAAGCTCTCCAGCGCGTTGCCGATCGGCGGCCAGATCCACAGGCAGATCACGGCGAAGGCGATCGCCACGAAGGTCATGATGATCGGGACCAGGCGGCGGCCGTTGAAGAAGCCGAGCCAGTCGACCAGCTTGACGCGGTGGTAGCGCTGCCAGAACCAGGAGGCCAGCAGGCCCATGATGATGCCGCCGAACACCCCCGGGTTCTGGAAGGTGTGTTCGGCGAAGGCGTCACCGGCCCCCAGGCAGCCGCCCCCGATGTCCTTGGTGCCCGCCGCGCAGTCTTTCGGGAAGGCGTGCAGCACGCTCCGGTAGACGAGGAAGCCGACCGTCGCCGCCAGGGCGGTCGAGCCGTCCGCCTTCTTCGCCATGCCGATCGCGACGCCGATGCAGAAGAGCAGCGGCAGGCCGAGGTCGGCGTTGAGCAGGGCGCCGCCCGCCGACGCCATGACCTTGGCGACGTTCGTCCAGCCCAGGCCGTCCTTGCCGAAGACGTCGTCCTGGCCCAGCCGGTTCAGGATGCCCGCGGCGGGCAGCACGGCGATCGGCAGCTGGAGGCTCCGCCCCATCTTCTGCAGCCCTTGGAACAAGCCGTTCCACCACTTCTGCTGTGGCACTGCTGCGGCGCTGCTCGCGCTCATCCGCGTCCTCCCTGACCGGCCCGTTTTTGGCAGTCGCGACACTTGCGGCACACTGGTGTAGACCACTTGTGTTGCGGTCGCATTTCACCCGCCCCCGGGGCAGGTTGATGCTGATCGTCATCATTCGGCAGATGGCGGGCATGCGCTCGCGTAGCTGGGCCAATCGTGGGTTACCGTGACGAAGCGGACCACGCCGGTCGGTCGGACGCACCATCCGCCGGCCGACAGGCAACGGCGGCCGCCGAGACTCGTTCTTCGTAGAACTCAGGGAGAAACACATGGCCACCAAGGCTGAGAAGATCGTCGCCGGGCTCGGCGGCATCGAGAACATCGAAGAGGTCGAAGGCTGCATCACCCGCCTGCGCACCGAGGTCATCGACCCCAGCAAGGTCGACGAGGCCGCGCTCAAGGCCGCCGGCGCCCACGGCGTCGTCAAGATGGGCACCGCGATCCAGGTCGTCATCGGCACCGACGCCGACCCGATCGCCGCCGACATCGAAGACATGATGTGAGCTGAGCCCACCGGCTCGCACCCGTACCCGTACACCTCCCCGTACGGATACCCGCACGTACGACAGGACCCCGCCCGGACGCACCCGGACGGGGTCTTTTCGTCGTCCCTCCGGCGGGGGCCGCTCACACCCCCGCACCGGCTAGGCTCGGTGCCATGTCTCGCATCGACGGCCGTACGCCCGAACAGCTCCGCCCGGTCACCATCGAACGCGGATGGAGCAAGCACGCAGAGGGCTCCGTCCTCGTCTCCTTCGGAGACACCAAGGTCTTCTGCACCGCCTCCTTCACCGAAGGCGTCCCGCGCTGGCGCAAGGGCAGCGGCGAAGGCTGGGTCACCTCCGAGTACTCGATGCTGCCCCGCTCCACCAACACCCGCGGCGACCGCGAATCCGTACGCGGCAAGATCGGCGGCCGCACCCACGAGATCTCCCGCCTGATCGGCCGCTCGCTGCGCGCCGTCATCGACTACAAGGCCCTCGGCGAGAACACCATCGTCCTGGACTGCGACGTCCTCCAGGCCGACGGCGGCACCCGCACCGCGGCCATCACCGGCGCCTACGTGGCCCTGGCCGACGCCATCTCCTGGGGTCAGCAGAAGAAGCTGATCAAGGCCGGCCGCAAGCCCCTGACCGGCACCGTCGCCGCCGTCAGCGTCGGCATCGTCGACGGCGTCCCGCTCCTCGACCTCTGCTACGAGGAGGACGTGCGCGCCGAGACCGACATGAACGTGGTCTGCACCGGCGACGGCCGCTTCGTCGAGGTCCAGGGCACGGCGGAGGGCGAGCCCTTCGACCGCAAGGAACTCAACGCCCTCCTCGACCTGGCCGCCGGCGGCTGCGCCGACCTGGAGGCCCTCCAGCTGAGCGCCCTGGAGCTCTCGCTCTGAGCCGGCTCTTGGCAACCGCGCGGTACGTCCGTGCGTCTCTTGCGGTACGGGTGCACGGCGTCGAAGCTGTGCACCCGTCCACGTACCCGAATCCTTGTCCAGCTCTGGGGGCCGAAGTGAAGCCGAAGTACCGCCTGGCGGCCGTTGCCCTGACGGCAGCGCTCGCCATACCCGCGATCACCTCCTGCGACGCGATCTCGACGGCGATGGACTGCGCGAACACGGCGGTCGCCATCACGGACGGCGCGAACGACCTCCAGCAGGCCGTCTCGCAGGCCGGCAACAGCCCGCAGGACGCCCAGAACGCGCTCAACTCGATCGAGGCGAACCTCAAGAAGGTCGGCGACCAGACGGACAACGCCGACCTGAGCAAGGCCATCTCCTCGATGAACACGGCCGTGCAGAACGTCCGTACGTCGCTCCAGAACGGCAACTCCGCCCCGGACATCACCCCGGTCGCGGACGCGGCGAAGGAGATCTCGAAGGTCTGCACCCCGGGCTGACGCCCGGGCGGGGTCCCGATCGGAGCCCTGAACCGGGGGCCTGGCGGGGGACGGTGCCCTGACGGACGCCCGACCGGAGGGCCGGATAATGGGGTCATGACCTCGACGCCGACTCCCGCGCCCAACCGCCTCGTCCTGGCCACCCGCAACGCGGGCAAGGTCACCGAGCTCCGCTCGATCCTGTCCGACGCCGGCCTGCCGCACGAGCTGGTCGGCGCGGATGCCTACCCGCACATCCCGGACGTCAAGGAAACCGGCGTCACCTTCGCCGAGAACGCCCTCCTCAAGGCCCACGCCCTCGCCCGGGCCACCGGCCTGCCGGCGGTCGCCGACGACTCGGGCCTCTGCGTGGACGTCCTGGGCGGCGCCCCGGGCATCTTCTCGGCCCGCTGGGCCGGCTCCCACGGCGACGACAAGGCCAACCTGGACCTGCTCCTCGCGCAGCTGGGCGACATCGACGACGAGCACCGCGGCGCCCACTTCTTCTGCGCGGCCGCCCTCGCGCTCCCGGACGGCACGGAACGCGTGGTCGAGGGCCGCCTCCTGGGCACCCTGCGCCACGCCCCGTCGGGCACGGGCGGCTTCGGCTACGACCCGATCCTCGAACCCCTCGGCGAGTCCCGCACCTGCGCGGAACTCACGGCAGCGGAGAAGAACGCGATCTCCCACCGGGGCCAGGCCTTCCGAGCCCTGATCCCGGTCGTCCGGGACCTGTTGGGCTGACGCCCGGCCGTATGCCGAAGGCCCCGTACGCGGCAACTGCGTACGGGGCCTTCGGCGTGAGCGTGCGGTTGGGGGGACTCGAACCCCCACGGGTTTTACCCCACTTGGACCTAAACCAAGCGTGACTGCCTATTCCACCACAACCGCTACATTGCACCCAACTCGGACATTGAGCCTGATGGGCCGCTCTCAGTCTACGGGGCGGCCGGGGAGGGTGGCAGGTTTGTTTCGGCGGACAAACGGCGCGGCCCGCACGGGTCGGTGCGGGCCGCTGCGGCGGGGCGGGGGTGGGTCAGATGCCCAGGTCCTTGATGATCTTGGCCACGTGGCCCGTCGCCTTGACGTTGTAGAAGGCGCGCTCGACCTTGCCCTCCTCGTCGACGACCACCGTGGAGCGGATGACCCCGGTCACCGTCTTGCCGTACAGGACCTTCTCGCCGAAGGCCCCGTACGCCGCCAGGACCTCCTTGGAGGGGTCCCCGACCAGGGTGACCTTCAGGTTCTCCTTCTCGCGGAACTTCGCCAGCTTCTCCGGCTTGTCCGGGGAGACGCCGATGACGTCATAGCCGGCCGTGGCCAGCAGGTCCAGGTTGTCCGTGAAGTCGCAGGCCTGCTTCGTGCAGCCCGGCGTCAGCGCGGACGGGTAGAAGTACACGATCACCTTGCGGCCCTTGTGGTCGGCGAGCGAAACCTCGTTGCCGTCCGCGTCGGGCAGGGTGAAGGCGGGGGCGGCGTCGCCCGGCTGAAGTCGCTCGCTCATCTCAAAGTCTCCTCAAGAGGGGATCGGTACGGTCTCGAGACTAAGCTGCTGACAGACTGTTCATGGTGGGCTACGCCCGCCACGACCGACCGAACGATCACGACGACGACGGAGGCAGCGCGGTGCCGGAAGCCAGGACCCCCGCACAGATCGAGGCGGACATCGTCCGCCGCCGCGAGCAGCTCGCCGAGACGCTCGACGAGATCGGTGTGCGCGTGCACCCCAAGACGATCATCGGGGACGCCAAGGCGAAGGTGGTCGGTACGGTCGACCACACCGCCGGCCGTGCCGTGGCGACGGTGAACCGCCTCCTCACCGACGCCCGCGACGGGCTACGGCACGAGGACGGTGCCCCGCGCGTCGAGCGGATCGTGCCCGTGGCCCTGCTCGCGGTCGGGGTCGTGGGACTGCTCGTCCTGTCGGCACGGCGCAAGCGCTGATGGACCTGCGGGGCGCGGGACGGGCGCGGGCGGGTAGGTTCGGGGCGTGAGCGAGAACACCACCACCCACGACAAGCTGCCCATCCGCATGCTCCACGACCGCGTGCTCGTGAAGTCCGACTCGCCCGAGGGCGAGCGGCGCTCGGGCGGCGGCATCCTGATCCCCGCCACGGCCGCGGTGGGCAAGCGGCTGGCCTGGGCCGTGGTGGTCGCGGTCGGGCAGAACGTACGGACGGTCGAGCCGGGGGACCGGGTGCTGTACGACCCCGAGGACCGGGCCGAGGTCGAGGTGCGCGGGGCGACGTACGTGCTGATGCGCGAGCGGGACCTGCACGCCGTGGCCGCCGAGCGGCTGGAGGGGTCGGACGACTCCACCGGGCTCTATCTCTAGGTTTCTCCAGGATTCCAAGGTCGAAAAGGGCCGGTGACCACGGTCACCGGCCCTTTTCGTGCGTTTTTGCTACGGTGGTGGGGAACCCCCGACGAGACGCGCCGTACCGGGTGACCGTCGCCGTGCATCGCTGATGCCGCGCCGATGGCTGCATGACAAGACGACGCACCCCGTTCCGCTCTCGTTCTGGAGGTGCCTGTCATGGCCTGGGTTCTGCTCGTCATCGCCGGTGTGGTCGAAGTCGGCTGGTCGATCGGTATGAAGTTCACCGAGGGATTCACCCGGCTCTGGCCGAGTGTGTTCACGGGCGCCGGCATCGTCACCAGCATGGTGCTGCTGTCGTACGCCGCCAAGACGCTGCCGATCGGTACGGCGTACGGCGTGTGGGTCGGTATCGGCGCGGCCGGTGCGGCGGTGCTCGGTATGGCGGTGCTGGGGGAGCCCGTCACCGCCGCCCGGATCTTCTTCATCGGTCTGCTGCTGGTCGCGGTGATCGGCCTGAAGGTGACCTCCGGCCACTGACCCCGCGGCTCGCGCTCGGCGTTACTCCAGTAGGTCCGCCGGCGGGCGCAGGCCCTCCGTGCCGCCGCTGTTGCCGGCCGTCGCGCCGCCGTCGGTCTGGCCTCCGGTGGTCTGACCGCCGGTCGTCTGGCCCCCGGTGGTCTGACCGCCCGTGGTCTGGCCTCCGGTGGTCTGGCCTCCGTTCGTCTGACCGCCCGTGGTCTGGCCCCCGGTGGTCTGGCCTCCGTTCGTCTGTCCGCCCTGCGTCTGCCCGCCCGTCGGCGGGGTCGGCGTGGGGCGGACCGGCGGGCCCGAGGGGCGCTCGCCCGGGGTCTCCTGCGACTGGTTCGGGTTCGGGATCAAGGGCGGTGACGGGACCTGGTTGGCGCCCGGCATGAGCTCCAGGTCGAAGTCGAGCGGGTCGCTGTCCCCCAGGGCCGTCTTCGTGTACTGCGCCCAGATCCTGGCCGGGTAGCCGCCACCCCCGATGCGGGCCTCGCCGAGGGCTCCGTAGAGGGATTCCAGGGCGCCGGTGTCCGGGTCCTGGCCCATCATCGAGACGACCGTGACCAGGTTCGGGGTGTACGCGGCGAACCAGGCCGAGCGGTCCAGTTCGCCGGTGCCCGTCTTGCCCGCGGCGGGGTGGCCGGCGGCGAGGGCGGCCGTACCGGTGCCGTTGTCCACGACGCTGACCAGCATGGACGTGGTGGTGTCGGCGGCTTCGCGGCTGACGGCCTGGGTGGGGTCGCGGCGCGGGAGGGGGACGCTCTCGCCCGCCTTGGTGATCTTCTCCAGGAAGGTGTGCGGGGTGTGGCGGCCGTGGTCGGCGAGGGTGGCGTAGGCCTGGGTCATGTCCAGGACGCTGGCCTGCATGGTGCCCAGTGCCATGGCCGGTCCCGCGTCGAAGTTCGGGGTGTTCTCGGGGATGCCGAGGGCGATGGCGGTCTGCTTGACCTTCTCGGTGCCGACGTCGACGACCATCTGGGCGAAGACGGCGTTGACGGAGAGGTCGGTGGCGGTGTTGACGGTGATGTTGCCGTAGCTGACCTGCCCCTCGTTCTCGGGGGCGTAGGGGATGCGGGTGCCGGTGACGCGCCGCTTGTTGTCGCCGTTGTAGACCGTGAACGGGGTGATCGTGCGGCCGTCCTGGGTGCGGGAGTTGTTCTGCACGGCGGAGGCGAAGACGAACGGCTTGAAGGTGGAGGCCACCTGGTAGTCGTGGCGGGTGGCGTTGTTGACGAACTGTTTGGTGAAGTCGATGCCGCCGTACATGGCCACGACCTTGCCGGTGGCCGGGTCGATGGAGACGGCCCCGGTGCGCACGACGCGGTCCGCCTTGATCTTCTCGGGGTCGAGTTCCTTGACCACCTTGTCGTTGACGGCGTCGACGATGGCGGTCTGGCGGGTCTTGTCGATGGTCGTGGTGATGCGGTAGCCGCCCTCGGCGAGGGTCTTGTCGTCGAGGATCTTGTTCTCGACGATGTAGTCCTTGATGGCCTCGACGAGGTAGCCGCGCTGTCCGGACAGTCCGGCGGCCGGGCGGACCTTGCCCGGTTCGGGGAAGCGGGTGGCCGCGCGTTCGGAGGCCGTCATCCAGTCCTTCTTGACCATCCCGTCGAGTACGTAGTTCCAGCGGGCCAGGGCGCGTGCGCGGCTCTGGGGGTGGGAGACGACGTCGAAGGCGCTGGGGGAGTTGAGGAGGGTGGCGAGGTAGGCGCCCTCGGCGGTGTCGAGCTTGCCGACGTCCTTGCCGTAGTACGCCTGGGAGGCGGCCTGGATGCCGTAGGCGTTGCGGCCGAAGTAGCTGGTGTTCAGGTACCCCTCGAGGATGTAGTCCTTCGACTTCTCGCGACCGAGTTTGATCGCGATGAAGAACTCCTTCACCTTCCGCTTGATCGTCTGTTCCTGGCCCAGGTAGTAGTTCTTGACGTACTGCTGGGTGATGGTCGAACCCGACTGGGTGCCCTTGCCGGTCGCGGTGTTCCAGGCGGCGCGGAGCATCGCGGCGGGGTCCACCGCCCGTTCGGAGTAGAAGTCGCGGTCCTCGGCGGCCAGGACGGCCTCCTGGACGGTCCGGGGGATCTGGGAGAGCGGCACGTTGACGCGGTTGACCTCGCCGTCGCGGGCGAGCTGGGAACCGTCGGCGTAGAGGTAGACGTTGGACTGCGCGACGGCGGCCGCGTTGGCGGGCGGGATGTCGACCAGCAGGTAGCCGGCGACGAGCGCGCCGCCGCCCAGCAGGGCCAGCAGCAGCAGGCCGCCCAGGACCATGCGCCAGGTGGGAAGGGCCCGGCGCCAGCCGGTGCGCTTGCGCTTGGCCTTCTTCGCCGCCTTCGCCCGCTGCTTCTCCGCCCTCTTCGCGTCCTTGGCGTTCGCCGGGCCCGCCGGACCTGCCGGCCCCGCCGCGTTCGCCGCGTCCGAGCCCGGGCCCGTGTTCGCGCCCGCGTCAGAGCCCGCGCCGCCGGCCTGCGGCCCGGCGGGGGTGTCGGGGTCACGAGGGGTCCAGCCGGGCGGTGGTGACGGGTCGCTCATCTCCGGAACTCCTCGGCGCCGTACGAAATATCCACATCTGTACCTCATGCTGTCTACCCGATGGCCACCGGTTCCGCTCCGGACGGGCGTAATTCGTTCGCGTGGATCGCCCCTCCGCACTAAGCTCGCGCGCTTTGGCTGACCTAGGAACGACGCAGCAATGACGTGGGAAACGGAGGGTGCGGTGCGTCAGACGGCAGCCCGGCGCGCCGGGCTCTACGGAGCGGTCGCGGCCGGGGGCTTCCGCCGGTACGCCACCTACGGGACGGCGACCGCGGCCGGGGTGTTCACCAACACCGTGTTCGGTTTCATCCTCGCCTACACCTACATCGCGCTCTGGGACGAACGGCCCGGTCTGGGCGGCTACGACCAGTCGCAGGCCCTCACCTTCATGTGGGTCAGTCAGGCGCTGCTGTCCGCGGGCGCGCTGATCGGCGGCGGCTTCCAGGAGGAGTTCCAGGAACGCGTCCGTACGGGTGACATCGCCGTCGACCTGTACCGCCCGGCCGACCTCCAGCTGTGGTGGCTCGCCGGAGACCTGGGCCGTGCCGGGTTCCAGCTGCTCGGCCGCGGAGTGGCCCCGCTGGTGGTGGGCGGGCTCGCCTTCCACCTGGCGCTGCCCGCCGATCCGGTGCGCTGGCTGCTGTTCCTCGTCTCCGTGGCCCTCGGGCTGGTGGTGAGCTTCGCGCTGCGCTACCTGCTGGGTCTGGCGGCGTTCTGGCTGATGGACGGAACCGGGATCAACATGATGGCCACGGTCGTCTCCATCTTCTTCTCCGGGATGCTGCTGCCGCTGACCGTGTTCCCGGGCGGCTTCGGGGAGTTCGTCCGCGTCCTGCCGTGGGCGGCGATGCTCCAGGTGCCGATGGACGTCCTGCTCGGCGAGGGCTCGGGCGCCGGGAGCGCGGCGGGGGCGCTGGGCTTCCAGGCCGCCTGGGCACTGGCCCTGCTGGGGCTGGGCAGGGTCGTGCAGTCGGCCGCGACGCGCAAGGTGGTGGTCCAGGGTGGCTGAGCGGGTGGACGTGGTCCAGGAGGTACGGGACCGGCCGGCACCCGCACCGGCGCTGGACGTGCCGCGGCGCAACCGGGCCGCGGAGGGCCTGCGCGGCTACGGCCTGATCGCCGCGATGTGGATCCGGTCGACGATGACGTACCGCACGTCCTTCTTCCTCTCCACCCTCGGGAACGCGGCGATCACCCTCCTGGACTTCGTCGCGATCTCCATCATGTTCTCGCACGTGGACGAGCTGGGAGGCTTCACGCTCCCCGAGATCGCCCTGCTGTACGGGTCCTGCGCGGCCTCCCTGGGCCTTGCCGACCTGCTGCTCGGCAACACCGACCGGATCGGTACGCGGATCCGCGACGGGTCGCTGGACACCATGCTGGTCCGCCCGGTCCCGGTGCTCGCCCAGGTCGCGGCCGACCGGTTCGCGCTGCGCCGGCTGGGCCGCATCGTGCAGGGCCTCGCGGTGCTGGGGTGGGCGGTCTCGGAGCTGGACCAGGTGCGGTGGACGCTCGGGAACGTGCTGCTGGTACCCGTGATGATCACGGCCGGTGCGGCGATCTTCGGGGCGGTGATGGTGGCGGGGGCGGCCTTCCAGTTCGTCGCCGGCGACGCGGCGGAGGTGCAGAACTCCTTCACCTACGGCGGCTGCACGATGCTCCAGTACCCGCCGACGGTCTTCGCGAAGGACCTGCTGCGCGGGGTGACGTTCATCGTCCCGCTGGCCTTCGTCAACTGGCTGCCCGCACTGCACGTGCTGGGCAGGCCCGATCCGCTGGGGCTGCCGGGGTGGGTGGCGTACGCGAGCCCGCTGGTGGCCTTCGCGGTGTTCCTCCCCGCGTCGCTGGCGTGGCGCGCGGGGGTCCGTTCGTACCGGAGCACGGGGAGCTGAGACAGATGGCCGACGCGTTGATCTCGCTGGACGGGGTCGAGAAGGTCTTCGACGTACGGCGCCGGGTCGGGCTGATGCGCCGGGAGAAGCGGCAGGTCAGGGCCGTGGACGGGATCAGCTTCGAGGTGGCGAGGGGAGAGGTGGTCGGCTACATCGGGCCCAACGGCGCCGGCAAGTCGACGACCATCAAGATGCTGACCGGCATCCTCACCCCGAGCGGCGGCGAGCTGCGGGTCGCCGGCATCGACCCGGCGCGGGAGCGGATGCGCCTCGCGCACCGGATCGGGGTGGTGTTCGGGCAGCGCACGACCCTGTGGTGGGACCTGCCGCTGAAGGACTCGTACGGGCTGATGCGGCGGATGTACCGGATCCCGGCGGCGCGGTTCGCGGAGAACATGGAGCGCTGCGTGGACCGGCTCGACCTGGCCGAGCTGCTCGACGTACCGGTGCGGCAGCTCTCGCTGGGGCAGCGGATGCGCGGGGACATCGCGGCGGCGCTGCTGCACGACCCGGACGTGCTGTACCTGGACGAGCCGACGATCGGGCTGGACGTCGTCAGCAAGGCGAAGGTACGGGGCTTCCTGCGGCAGCTGAACGAGGAACTCGGGACCACGGTGCTGCTGACCACCCACGACCTCCAGGACATCGAGCAGCTGTGCGAGCGGGTGATGGTGATCGACCACGGGCGGCTGATGTACGACGGGTCGCTGGGCGGTCTGCACACGGCGGGCGGGGCGGGGGAGGGCGAGCGCACGCTGGTGGTGGACCTGGAGCGGGAGTTTCCGCCGGTCGAGGTGGCCGGGGCGCGGGTGGTCAAGGTGGAGGGGGCGCGGCAGTGGCTGGCGTTCCCGGCGCGCGCTTCGGCCGCGCCGCTGGTGGCGGCGGTGGCGGCGGAGTACCCGCTGCTGGACCTGTCGGTGCGGGAGCCGGACATCGAGGACGTGATCGCTCGGATGTACGCGGGGCGGGGATAGCGGGGCGGGGACGGCGGAGCGGGGACGACGGGGCGGGGACGGCGGGGCGGGGATAAATCAGGGACAACCCTGAGCCGGAGCCGGGTTGAAGTCATACAACTCTCGGGGGCGACTGCTTAGGCTGGTCCTCATGAGTGACGAGCGGCCTGAGAAGCCGTTGCCGCGGGAGCCGGTGCTGTTCGGGAAGCCTGATCTGCCGGAGCTGAAGCCTGATCTGCCGGAGCTGAAGCCTGATCTGCCGGAGCTGAAGCCTGATCTGCCGGAGCTGAAGCCCGAGTTGAAGCCGGAGCCGGCGCCGCTCCCGGATCTGAGGGCTTCGGACGCCGACCGGGACCGGGTGGTGGACCGGCTGCGGGACGCCGTCGCCGAGGGCCGGCTCGACATGGACGAGTTCGAGGAGCGGCTGGAGGCGGCGTACAAGTCCCGTACGTACGCGGAGCTGGAGCCGCTCACCCGGGACCTGCCCGCGCCCGGCGCGACGGCCCCGATCGCGGCCGCACCGGTCGGTCCGCCCGCACCGGTCGGCCTGACGAAGGGCGTGCCGGCGGGGTCGGAGTCCGACTGGCCGGCCAGGATCGGCGGCGTTGGCCCGGCGGGCGGGCCGGCCATGGCCGTCGCGGTCATGTCGGGCTTCCAGCGCAAGGGCAACTGGACCGTGCCCGCCCATCTCCACGCGGTGGCGTTCTGGGGCGGTGGTGAGCTCGACCTGCGCGAGGCGAACTTCGCGGAGCGCGAGGTCGTGATCAACTGCGTCGCCGTCATGGGCGGCATCCAGATCACCGTGCCGCCGGGCGTCGAGGTCGACGTACGGGGCATCGGCGTCATGGGCGCCTTCGACCAGCGCGACAACCCCGGGCCGCCGGCGCCGGGTGCTCCGCGGGTGGTCATCACGGGCTTCGCCTTCTGGGGCGGGGTGGAGATCAAGGTCAAGGCGCCGAAGTCGGCGTCGCGCTCGAACAAGCTTCCGCGGCCGGAGCGGCGCAAGGAGCTGTAGGCCTGGCCGGAGGGGCCCGGCCGGAGGGGCCCGGCGCGCCGGGAACTCTCGGGGCGCCCCGGGAGTCGGATGCTATGCAGACAAAACCGGCGCCCGGGGGAAGGCAGGAGCACGTGGAGCAGGGCAGCACGACTACGGCGGCTACGGCACGGGGCGGCTTCGTGTTCAGCGAGGCGGACGAGGAGCGCCGGCGCGGCGTCCGCCGGATGAAGCGGACCGCCACCGGCCTGCTGATCCTGGTGGCGCTGGTCTACGTGGCGGCGAAATGGGCCGAGCACGCGGGCGCGGGCGGCTGGGCGGGCTATGTCGCGGCCGGCGCCGAGGCGGGCATGGTCGGCGCGCTCGCGGACTGGTTCGCCGTCACCGCGCTCTTCCGGCGGCCGCTCGGCCTGCCCATCCCGCACACCGCGATCATCCCGACCAAGAAGGACCAGCTCGGCGTCTCCCTCGGGGAGTTCGTCGGGGAGAACTTCCTCTCCGCCGACGTGGTGCGCACCAGACTGCACGCGCTGGGCATCGGCGGCCGGCTCGGCGCCTGGCTGGCCGAGCCCGCGCACGCCGACCGGGTCACGGCGGAGCTGGCCACCGCGCTGCGCGGGGCGCTGACGGTCCTGCGGGACTCCGATGTGCAGGCCGTCGTGGGCGAGGCGATCACGCGGCGGGCCGAGACGGCGGAGATCGCGCCGGGGCTCGGCAAGACGCTGGAGAAGGTCGTCGCGGACGGCGGCCACCGCCGGGTCGTGGACCTGGTGTGCTCGCGGGCGCACGACTGGCTGGTCACGCACGCGGACTCGGTGGAGGCGGCGGTGCAGGGCGGGGCGCCCGGCTGGACCCCGCGCTTCGTGGACCGCAAGATCGGCGACCGCGTGTACAAGGAGCTGCTCCGCTTCGTCCAGGAGATGCGGGACATGCCGGAGCACCCGGCGCGCGGTGCGGTGGACCGTTTCCTCGCGGACTTCGCGGCGGACCTCCAGTCGGACACGGAGACCCGGGCGCGGGTGGAGCGGCTCAAGTCCGAGCTGCTGGCGCGCGACGAGGTGCAGGACGTGATCGCCTCCACCTGGACGGCGGTCCGGTCGATGATCATCTCGGCGGCGGAGGACGAGCGGAGCGCGCTGCGCCTGCGCGTCCGCTCCTCGCTGATGTCCCTCGGGTCCCGGCTGGCCACGGACGGCCGGCTGCAGAACAAGGTGGAGGGTTGGATCGAGGGCGCCGTGGTGTACGTGGTCACCACCTACCGGACCGAGATCACCTCGCTGATCACGGACACGGTGGCGGCCTGGGACGCCGAACACACCTCCCGCAAGATCGAGGCCCACATCGGCCGCGACCTGCAGTTCATCCGCATCAACGGCACGGTGGTCGGCGCCCTGGCGGGCCTGCTGATCTACACCTTGTCGCGGGCCTTCGGGGCGTAGCGCCGCCGGTACGGGGCTGCGCGCCGGGCCGTCCGGGCCCGGTACGGGGCCCGGCGCGGTCGCTGCTCGTGGCCGCCCGGCCACGCGCTTGCCAGCACAGATGTTCTCGTATTCGGCCGTGGACCAGCCGTAATACGGTGATCGGTGTGCAGCTTCGTTACCAGTACCGTGTCTACCCGACGCCTGGTCAGGCTCTTCGTGCCCGACGGGTGTTCGGGTGTCGGCGTGTGGTCTGGAACGATGCCCTGGCGATCGTTAAGCCGGTCAAGGCGTCGAACAAGCTGCTTGGCAGCCCCAAGACCCGGACCACTGAGGGCCCCTACTGGCAGATCCCTAAGAGCCCAGACCTGTCCAGGCTCCTGATCACGGCTGGGAAGAAGACCCCGGAGCGCGCGTTCCTGTCGGATGCGCCAGTAGGCGTGCTCCAGCAGACCTTGCGGGACTTTGACAAGGCGTGGGCGGCGCACGAGGACTCCAAGACTGGCAAGCGCAAGGGCCCCAGGGTCGCGCCGCCCCGGTTCAAGACGCGGCGCGACAACCGGCAGACGGCCCGCTTCACACGCTCCGACCGGTGGTCGATCACCGGTGACGGCAGGCTGCGCCTGCCGAAGATCGGTGACATCGAGGTCAAGTGGAGCAGGGATCTACCATCGGACCCGTCATCGGTCACTTTGATCAAGGATCGGTCCAACCGGTATTTCGTTTCGTTCGTGGTCGAGTCCGACCCGGCCGCCGACATTCTTCCGCCCGCAGACGGGGACCAAGGCATCGACCTGGGCCTGACTCGCTTTGCGGTCCTCGCGGACGGGTCGCACATCGCGAGCCCGAAGTACCTGCGCCGGGCGGAGAAGAGGCTGAAGAAGCGGCAGCGGGAACTGTCGCGCAAGGCGAAGGGATCAAGCAACCGGGACAAGGCCCGGATCAAGGTCGCCCGCGCTCACGCCGCCGTGGCTGACGCGCGCCGCAACTTCCACCACCAGTGGTCTCACAAGCTGACGAGCGAGAACCAAGCCGTCTTCGCTGAAACTCTGAACGTGCGTGGACTGGCGCGTACCCGGCTGGCCAAGAGCGTGCATGATGCGGGCTGGGCCCAGTTCCTCGCGTTCTGTGAGTACAAGGCGATCAGGCGCGGGCGGCAGTTCGTCAAGGTCGCCCGCGAGTTTCCCAGTTCCCAGATCTGTTCCGCCTGCGGGCACCGGGACGGCCCCAAGCCGTTGCATGTCCGAGAGTGGGCGTGTAGCAATTGCGGCACGCGGCATGATCGGGACTGGAACGCGAGCAAGAACGTCCGTGTTGAAGGCCGGCGCGTCCTCGCGGCAATGACACCATCCACCCCCGGACCGGGGGCCTCGCGCCGGTAACGGGGTGAGCAAACGCCTGCGGAGTGTGCGTAAGACCAGGCCGCGGCCAGGCAGCGCACGCAACCCCGTCCCTTGACGGGAGGAACCAGGAAACATCGTGGTTGTCGCCCACATACGTGAGCGCCGACGGACGGAGAATCGCCCGTTTCCGTGGGGCGAGGCGAGGTCAATACGGAACTCGGTACCCGCGCCGCCACGCCCAACTCCTCGACGTCACCGACCCATACGCTCGTGCGACGGCGAGGCTAACCCGGCCCCTTGACCACCCGTCGGGCGCCCAGCGCGCCCAGCACCAGCACGGCCCCGCCGATCACCGGTTCCGGCACCGAATCCCGTACGCCGCGCGGCAGTACGGCCACCACGCCCAGGACGAGGAGGAACGCGAGCCCGCACCCGGCGGCGGCCCGAAGCAGTCTGTCCACGCGCTGCTAACGCGCCGCCCGGCCGCCCGACACGGACCGCGCCGAGGGGATTTGTCGCACACTCGCCGCATCCGTGCGATGTCTGCCCAGGGAACCGGATGGGCATAAATTCAATCTCCCACCCAAAGGGGCAAACCACCTCCGCCCCGCGGAGCTCACCCGCCCCTCCCCCATTCCCCTCCCCGATCCCCGATGAACACCAGGAGCCAGGACATCGTGATCTGCTACGGACAGGCCGTCCTCGACCTCGCGGACGAACTGGTCGACGCCTACGCCGACGTCTTCTCCGCCCCGCCGTGGAACGAAGACGAAGAAACCATTCGCCAATTCGCGGCCCGGCTCCCGGCCGACGCCCGGCGCCGTGGTTTCCGTACCGCCCTCGCCCAGTCCGCCACCGGCATCGACGGCTTCGCCACGGGCTGGATCACCCCGGCGGCCTTCCCGAAGAACCGCGCGTACGCCCAGGTCGCGGCCCAGCTCGGCCCGGCCCGGGTCAAGGAACTCCTCGCCGGAGCCCTGGAGATAGACGAACTCGCCGTACGCCCCTACGCGCGCGGCCGCGGCACCGGCCGGGCCCTCCTCACCGAGATCACCACCGACGCCCCGGACCGCCGCGCCTGGCTGCTGACCAGCCGCCTGGCCAAGGACACGGTGGCCACGTACCGCCGCCTGGGCTGGCACGAGGTCCAGGCCCTGCCCGGCACGGAGACGGGCGTGATCGTCTTCCTCTCCCCGGACCACCCGAACCGAGCAGCCTGACCCCTGCCCCTGCGGTCGCCCGCCGGGCGCCGCGAGGCCCCTCCCGAACCTCCGTCGGGCGCCGGTCGGCGCCGGATGGTGCTCTGACCGGCAAGGTTCACCGGATCCCACCCGGCACGGCACCTCGCGCCGTCGTCGGCCCACGCGAGCACACCCAGCGCGAGCCGCGCCCCTCCGCCCGGGGCCCATCTCAAGCGGGAGCCGGGGCAGAAGCACCGCCCCAGGCGCCCCGGCCCGGGCGCCCCGGCCACAACACCGGAGCCGCGCAGCCGAGACTCGCCCGGACCCGCCTGCGGCGCAGCACCCGAAGGCCCCGGCCCTGCCGGAGGCCCTACACCCGCAGGCCGACGCACCCCCCGGAGCGCCGACAGACCGTTCCAAAAGGCGGCCCGCCGGGGGAGTCCAGTCCCCTCCCCCGGGGCATACCGCGGCCATGAACCCCACCACGCACACCATCCACTCGCTGCACTCCACGAAGGCCCCTCAGGCCCAACACACACCCCATGCACCCCACACCTCGCGCCCACCCCAGGACCAGCGCCCACCCCAGGCCTTGCGAGCTCAGCGCACCCTACCGGCTCAGCGCACGCCGGAGGCTCTGCACGCCCCGCCCAACCAACCGGCGGCCCCAGCTCCGCACAACCCACCGGCGCTCCCGTCCGCGCCCAACCCACCGGCGGCCCCGACCCCGCCCAACCCACCGGCGGCCCCGACCCCGCACAACCCACCGGCGGCCCCGCCTCCGCACACCCCCCACGCTCCCCCCAAGGCCCGCCCCGCCCCCGCCCCCGCGGCCCGACGTCAGCTCAATCTCGCCACGCGCCATCAGCTCATCGCCCAGGCCGGCATCCCGTCGGGCACGATCACCTCCCGCACCCGACCCGGCGGGCCCTGGCAGCGGCTGCTGCCCCGCGTCTACCTGCTCCAGACGGGGCCCCCGGACCACCGTCAACGCGCCCTCGCCGCGGTCCTCTACGCCGCCGAGCCCGGCTCGGACCCGCTCTCCGGAGATACGGCCGCCCTCACCGGCGGCGCCGCCCTCGCCCTCCTCGGCATCCGCGAAGCCCCGTACGCACCCGCCGACATCCTGATCCGCGCCCCGCGCCGGCTCGCCGGCTGTACGGGGGTGCACCCGCTCCGGACCACCCGCTGGCCCCGCACCATCACCGTCTCCGGCATCCCCAGCACCCGCCCGGTCCGCGCGGCCGCCGACTTCGCCGCCCGCTGCGAGGTCCCCGACCGGATCCGCTCGGTCCTGGCCCAGGTGGTCCAGTCGGGCTGGTGCCACCCGCACGACCTGCACACCGAACTGCGCGAGGCCCGGCTCCTGCGCCGCCCGGCGATCCGCGAGGCGGCGGCGGAACTGGTAGCCGGAGTCCGCTCGATCGCCGAGGCCCAGGCCCGCGACACCCTGACCGCGACCGACCTCCCGACCCCCCTGTGGAACGCCCGCCTCTACACCCCGGACGGCACCTTCCTGGCGAGCCCGGACGCCTACTGGCCCGACGAGGGCGTGGCCCTGGAGATCGACTCGGCGGAGTACCACTACACCCGCGACTCCTGGCACGCCACCCTCCGCCGCCGCCTGCGCCTGGAGTCCCACGGTGTCCTGGTGGTCAGCGCCACCCCGTCGATGATCCGCGACACCCCCGACGAGGTAATCGCGGCCCTCCGCACCCTCCTGACCCTCGCCACCACCCGCCCCACCCCACCCACAGCCCAAGCCCGCGGCCACGTGCAACTGGCGCTGCCGGGATGGGCACCGTCTCGCGGCTCAGGAGCCCCGCGGGGCTGATGGAGCACGGAAGTCGTGAGTCGAAGCGGCGTGGGAGGATCTACTCGGAATCTGATGGCTGCGGTGAAGGTGTCCAGGTGTCGGAAAAGCGGAGAGAATCCCCGATGACGCCGTCGAGCGGTGGGGTTTCCGCTCGCATGCGGCGCCAGGCGAGTCGCGACACCAAGCCGGAGATGGCGGTGCGGCGACTGCTCCACGCGTCGGGAGCGCGGTACCGGCTCCAGTGCAAGGTGCCCGGTATGTCCCGGCGGACAGTCGACATCGCCTTCCAGCGGCGCCGCGTTGCCGTCTTCATCGACGGCTGTTTCTGGCACGGCTGCCCGCAGCACGCCACCAGCCCCAAGGCGAATTCGGAGTGGTGGCGTACCAAGCTCGACCGGAACCGGGAGCGGGATGTCGAGACCAACACCCGCCTGGAGGAGGAGGGTTGGTTGGTCCTCCGCTTCTGGGAGCACGAGTCGCCGGATGATGTCGTGGTACGGATCCTCGCGGCCCTCGAGGACAGGCGCTGAACCTGGGCCCTGCGTCAGGCGGCGGCCGTGCCGTGGCACTCCGCGTACGGCTTGCCCGAGGTGCACCAGCATGGGGTTGTCCCTTGAGGGGGCCACGGGGTGGCCTTGCCGCGGGCTGCCAGGGTGGTGGCGTATTCCGCCAGGAGGGACGGGGAGGACGGGGAGGTCTTCTCCGAGGCCGCGAAGGCTTCGTACGAGGGGACGCTGGCCGTGACGATGCCCAGGTTCGTGGTGCCCGAGGCGGCCAGGGAGCGGAGGGAGGCTTCGACCTGGGCCAGGTGGGCGTCGTGGGAGGGGTACTCCGCGGCCAGGGTCGGGTACGAGGTGAGGAGTTCGGCCAGTTCGCGGGCCGGCCAGTGGAGGATGGCCACCGGGAACGGGCGGGAGAGCGCGGCGCGGCGGTCGCCGAGTTCGGCGCGCAGGCGGGCGATCTCGGCGCGGAGCTCTGCGGGGTCGTCGGAGCCGAGGGCCCAGATGCGCTTGGGGTCGTGGAGTTCGTCCAGCGGGATCGGGCCGATGTGCCGGGTGTCCGCGACCATGTCCCAGTCGTCGTGCGGGAGTCCGAGGAGGCGGCGCACGCGGTGGCGGCCCGTCAGGAGCGCGGTGGTCGCCCGGGTGAGGGGGGCGTTGTCCGGGGCGAGGAGGGTGGCCGCCTCCGTGAAGCACTCGTGGGAGGCTTCGAGCTCGTCGTGGGCCTCGAGGGCCTCGGCGATGACCTCCCAGGGGGCAGGGTCCGTGGGGGCGGCCGCGCGGATGCCGGAGATCAGGGCGCGGGCCTCGGGCTCGTGGCCGTACTCCCAGAGGTTGGCCGCCTGGAGGGCCTTGATCAGGGACGGGTCGTCGACGGTTTCCCTGGCCAGGAGTTGGTCGTAGAGGGCGCTCGCCCGTTCGCGTTCGTCGGCCAGTTCGAGGTGGGCCGCGGCCTGGAGGAGCAAGGGCTCCTGGTCCTCGGGGTAGCGGGTCGCCGTGCGGATGAGGCGCTCGGCTTCGGCGATGTGCTCGGCAGGCGTGTCGGGGCGCATGGTTCACACCGTACTGCGGCTGGTCAGTTGACGGGGGAGGACTTAAGGTGCCGCCCGTGCGGGATCACGTGCGGGTCGTGGTGCAGGGGAGGGGCCGGCGGGCGCGCCGGGCCGGTCTCGCGGGGGTGTTGTGGGCGGCGGGCGAACTGGCCGTCACGGTAGGCATGGTGGTCATGTTGCTGGTGGTGCACCAGGTGTGGTGGACCAACCGGCAGGCCCTCGCCGCTGCACATCAGCAGGTCAGGGAGCTGGAGAGCGAGTGGGCCTCCGCTCCTTCCCCTGCTCCTTCCGAGTCCGTCCCCGATCCCGCCCCCGTCGCGGAGGCGCCCGCCGAGCCCTCCGAGGAGCCGGCCGTCTCGGCCCCTCCCGCGGCGGAACCCGCCACCCGGGCGCCGAGTGCTCCCAAGCCCGCGCCGCGGGAGGGCGCGTACGGGGTCCTGCGCATTCCGCGCCTCGGCGTCGTCGCGCCCATCGCCGAGGGCGTCGACAGGCGGACCATCCTGGACAAGGGGTACGTCGGCCACTACGTGGGGACCGCGCAGCCCGGCGCGGAGGGGAACTTCGCGCTCGCCGGGCACCGCAACACGCACGGGGAGCCCTTCCGCTACATCAACCGGCTGAAGGCCGGGGACGAGGTGATCGTCGATGTGCGGGGGCGCAGGTACGTGTACGTCGTGGGGAAGACGCTGGCGGAGACCAGCGAGCGCGACACCGGGGTGATCGCGCCCGTACCGCGCAGCACCGTCAAGCCGGAGGCCGGCTACGGGGAGCCCGGCGCGTACATCACGCTCACCACCTGCACGCCCGAGTACAGCTCCAAGTACCGGCTCGTGGTGTGGGGAACGCTGCGGCGTTGAAGGGCCCTTAGTGTGGGGCGGTGCGTCTGAAATGGGTGAAACGTCCTCAGCTGTTGTGGCTCGCCGTGCCGTTCGTGCTGTTCGTCGGGGCGCTGCCCTTCGTGAACCGGGCGGATCCGGCGCCGGGAGGCGTACCGTTCCTGCTCCTCTGGTGCGCGGGCGCGACCCTCGTCACCCCGATCGCCGTCTGGCTGACCTGGCGCGGTGACCACCGGTGAGCGCGGCGGCCGTGGCGACCACCGTCTTCGCCGTGTTCATGATCGCGACCGTCGCGCTCGGCCTGCTGGCCGTGCGCGGGCGCGGCGGGGGCGGCGGCGGGCTCGCCGAATGGTCGGTGGGCGGGCGCTCGCTCGGCACCGTCTTCATCTGGGTGCTGATGGCGGGCGAGGGGTACACCAGCTTCAGCTACCTCGGCGCGGCCGGCTGGGGCTACAACTACGGAGCCCCCGTGATGTACGTGATCGCGTACATGTCCTGCGGGTACGCGGTCGGTTACGTCGTCGGGCCCCTGCTGTGGGACTACGCGCGCCGCCACGGGCTGGTCGGCATCACCGACATGGTGGCCCACCGGTACGGGCGCCCCTGGCTCGGCGCGGCCGTCGCGGTGCTCGCGACCGTCTTCCTGCTCCCCTACATCCAGCTCCAGATCACGGGCATGGGCGTGGTCGTCTCGACGGTGACCTACGGGGCGGTGTCCCTGGAGTGGGCCTACTTCATCGCCTTCGCCGTCACGACGGGGTTCGTCGTCGTCAGCGGACTGCGCGGCAGCGCGTGGGTGTCGGTACTGAAGGACGTGCTGGTCATCGGCACGCTCGGGTTCCTCGCGGTGTATGTGCCCCTGCACTACTTCGGCGGCTACGGGGAGCTCTTCGACCGGCTCGCGGCCGAGCGGCCGCAGTGGCTGACGCTCCCCGGCGCCGGGAGCGGGGCGGGCGGCCGCGGGGAGCTGGGGGCGGGGTGGTTCGCCTCCACCACTGTCCTGAACGCGCTGACCGTGGTCATCTTCCCGACCACCGTGGCCGGTTACCTGGGCGCGCGCGACGCCGACGCGCTGCGCCGCAACGCGATCCTGCTGCCCGCCTACAACGTGCTGCTCTTCGTGCCGATGCTGCTGGGCATGGCCGCGCTGTTCGTCGTACCGGGACTGACGGGCGCGGACTCCAACCTCGCGCTGTTCAAGCTGGTCGTGGACTCGCTGCCCGCCTGGGCGGTGGGCGTGATCGGGGTGGCGGCGGCGCTGTCGTCGATCGTGCCGATGGCGGTGTTCATGCTGGTCATCGGCACGATGTGGGGGCGCAGCGTGCTCTCGCTGGTGCCGAGTTGGAGCTCGGGGGAGCGGCAGAAGCTGGCCTCGCGGCTGGTGGTGGTCGCGGCCGGGGCGATCGCGCTGGTCATGACCTACACCGCGCCAAACACGCTGGTGAGGCTCTCGCTCGTGTCGTACGAGGGCATGGCGCAGCTGGTACCGATGCTGCTGCTGGGTCTGGTGTGGCGCAGGCTGACGGCCTGGGCGGCGGTCGCCGGCCTGGTCGCGGGGGTCGTGGTGGTCTGCGGGCTGGTCTTCACGGGCAACGATCCGGTGCGGGGCGTGAACGCGGGCACGGTGGCGCTGGTCGTGAACCTGGCGGTGGCGCTGACGGTGACCGCGCTGGGGCCGCGGGACCGGGGTGACGGGCGGCCCGACGAGGAAGTGCTGGCACGAGATCCGCTGCCCGGGGACGATCCGGTCCCCGCGGCCGTTGTCAGAGGTGCGGGCTAAGATCGATCACGAGTGCTGGTGCTGTACGGCACGCGGGCGTACGGGAGTTCGTGCGCGGGAGCGGAAGGGGGTGGTCTGCATGGCTGGGGAACGAAACGGTGGTGGGACCTCGCCGTCCCTCCTCGCCGTGTCCGGCTTCGCCGCCCTGTCCGCGCTCGCCCGGAGTTCGGGTGCGCGGGCATTCGCCCGGCTGGCCCCGCTGGTTCCGCTGGTGCTGCTGGTGCTGCTCGGGGGAGTCCTCGGGCTGTTCGCCGGGCCGTTCACCGGGGAGGGCGGGCTGGGCGCTGTCGTGGCCGTCCTGGCGGTCACCGTCGCCGTCGGTGCCGAGGCGCTGGCCGCCGCCGCGCGGCTCGTCCTGCCCGTGCCGCCGCACCGCATACGCACCGCGATCCGTGATCGCGAGCAGCGCACGGCGTTCCTGCCGCAGCGCGATCCCGACGCCTCGGGCCGGTCGCGGCCCAGGGCACCCGGCCGGCTCGTCCCGACGGCCGCGTAGGGGCGCGCAGTTCCACTCGCCTTCCGCTGACTGATCACTGTTGTCGCCCCTCGCGGGTCGTCACGCCGAAACGCATCTCTTTCGACGTTCGACGAGACCCCTCGGAGGGCCCACGTGTCCGTATTCACTCATCTTGTTGCCCAGCTGGGCCGGCTCCTGGAGCCGTTCCTGGCCGAGTCCGCGACCGCTGCCGCGATCGTGCTGTTCACCGTGCTCGTGCGGCTCGCGCTGCACCCGCTGAGCCGGGCCGCCTTCCGCGGGGCGACCCCGGTGGCGGGCTGCCTGCCCGTGCTGCTGCAGCTGCCGGTGTTCTTCGTGATGTACCAGGCGTTCTCCTCGGCGGAGATCGGCGGGGCCGCCAACGAGCTGCTCGGGCACCGGCTGTTCGCCGCGCCGCTGGGGGACCGGTGGGGCGACGCGCTCGGCGAGGGCGGCCTGTTCGGGGCGCGGGGGCTGGTGTTCCTCGGGCTGTTCTCGGCCATCGCGGTCGTGGCCGCCTGGAGCGCGGCACGCGGGCGCAAGGCCGCGGCGCTGGCGGCTGCCTCGGCGGAGACGGCTGGCGGCGGGGCCACCGGCGGGGCTGCCGGTGGCCGGGCCGGGGGCGCCAAGGCCGGCCGGGCCGGGGTCGCGTCGGGCGGGGCCGTGCCCGCCTTGCCCGCCGGGGTGAGCGAGGAGCAGCGGGAGGCCATGCGCAAGCTGGGCGGCGTACTGCCCCTGCTGTCCTTCGGGACGCTGATCACCGCTGCCCTGGTGCCGCTGGCCGCCGGGCTGTACCTGGTCACCACCACCGCGTGGTCCGTGGCCGAGCGGGCCTGGCTGCAGCACCGCAAGGAGCGGGCCGAGCGGACCGGGCAGAAGATCACCGGAGCCGCGCGTTCCAGTCTGTGAACAGGGTCTTGCGGATTGGGCCGACTTCTTGGAGGATCGACCAATCCTCCGATGGCCGCAACCCATCGTCCGGCCCGGGGCATGCCCATGGGTCGACCACCCACGACCACGGGAGAATGCCCATGAAGCTGCTGCGTGTAGGACCCGTCGGGTCGGAGCGCCCCGCGCTGCTCGACCAGGACGGGACCCTGCGGGACCTGTCCGGCCTGATCACGGATGTGGACGGCGCTCTGCTCGCCGACGACTCCGTGCTGTCCCGGGTACGGGACGCGGCCGGGTCCGGTGAGCTCCCGGTGCTGGACGCCGAGGGTCTGCGGATCGGGTCCGCCGTCGGCCGCATAGGCAAGGTCGTGGGCATCGGCCTGAACTACCACGGGCACGCGGCCGAGGTCGGCGCCGAGCCGCCGGCCGAGCCGATCCTGTTCCTCAAGGCTCCGGACACCGTGGTCGGCCCGGACGACACCGTGCTGATCCCGCGCGGCAGCGTCAAGACCGACTGGGAGGCCGAGCTCGGCGTCGTCATCGGCAGCACCGCCCGCTACCTGGCCTCCGCCGAGGAGGGCCTCGCGCACGTCGGCGGGTACGTGCTGGTCAACGACGTGACCGAGCGCGCGTTCCAGAACGAGCGCGGCGGCACCTGGGACAAGGGCAAGAACTGCGAGACGTTCACGCCGCTCGGCCCCTGGCTGGTCACCGCCGACGAGATCCCGGACCCGCAGGTGCTCGACGTCAAGCTGTGGGTCAACGGCGAGCTCAAGCAGGACGGCAACACCTCGGACCAGATCTTCCCGGTCGGCGAGGTCGTGCGGTACGTGAGCCAGTTCATGACCCTGTACCCGGGCGACGTCCTGGTCACCGGCACCCCGGCCGGCGTGGCCGCGGGCCAGCCGGAGCCGAAGCCGTTCCTGCGGGCCGGTGACGTGGTGGAGGTCGAGATCGACGGCCTCGGCCGCCAGCGCCAGGAGTTCAAGAGCGCCTAGTCCGGCGGGCCGGACAGGGAGGGGCGGTGCCGTCGTGGACGGCGCCGCCCCTTTTTCCGTGCCGTGCGGAGTCCGGCGTCAGGCGAGTTCGACCGTCACCCCGTCGCGCGAGGACCTGCGCGCGGCCTCCAGTACGTCCAGGCAGTGCGCCGCCTCCAGTGCCGTCACCGGGGCCGGGCCGCCGGTGCGCAGCGCCTCCGCCACGGCCGCGTAGTACGCCGGGTAGTCGCCCGGAGCCGTCGGCACCGGCGTACCGCCGCCGGTCAGCGGGGACTCCCCGGAGCCCAGCCGGCCCCACACGTGCTCGGGCTCCTCGCCCCACGTACGTTCGGGGTCGCCGGGGCGCAGGCCTTCGCGCAGGGCGGCCTCCTGCGGGTCCAGCCCGTACTTGACGTAGCCCGCGCGGGAGCCGAGCACCCGGAAGCGGGGTCCCAGCTGGGCGGTGGTCGCGCTGACGTACAGGTGCGAGCGGACCCCGCTCGCGTGCGTGACGGCGATGAAGGTGTCGTCGTCGGCCTCCGCGCCCGGGCGGCGCACGTCGGCCTCCGCGTAGACCCGTACGGCCGGGCCGAACAGCACCAGCGCCTGGTCGACCACATGGCTGCCGAGGTCGTACAGCAGGCCGCCGATCTCCTCCGGGGCGCCCGACTCGCGCCAGCCGCCCTTGAGCTGCGGGCGCCAGCGCTCGAAGCGGGACTCGAAGCGCTGGATCTCGCCCAGCTCGCCGTCGGCGAGGAGGCGGCGCAGCGTGAGGAAGTCGTTGTCCCAGCGGCGGTTCTGGAAGACCGACAGGAAGGTCCCGGTCCGCTCGGAGAGCTCGGACAGCTCGCGCGCCTCGGCGGCGGTCGCGGCGAGCGGCTTGTCCACGACCACCGGGACGCCGGCGGTGAGGGCGGTGGTGGCGAGCGGGACGTGCGTCTTGTTGGGGGAGGCGATGACGACGAGGTCGAGGGCGGGGGACCGGTCCCACAGCTCGTCGGCGCTGCCGGCGATCCGGACGTCCGGGTAGGCCTCGCGCGCCTGGGCGGCACGGCCCGGGTCGGAGGTGACGACGGTGTCGAGGACGAGGCCGTCGGTCGCGGACACGAGGGGGGCGTGGAAGACGGAACCGGCCAGTCCGTAGCCGACGACTCCGACGCGGAGGGGGGTGGCGGGGGCGTTGTCGTTCATGTCGAACACTTTGGCAACAGTGTTGCCAAAGTGCAAGGAGGGTGGACAATGGGCAGGTGGACAGGGGTAGCGGAGGCAGCAGGGGCCAGGCGAGCGGCGTGAATCTGCCGGTGCTGCGCGGGCACAACGACGCGCTGGTACTGGACCTCCTGCGCGGCGCCGGCCCAGCCGGCCTCGGCCGCGCGGACCTCGCGGACCGTACGGGGCTCACCCCGCAGGCCGTCAGCAAGATCACGGCACGTCTCCGGGACGAGGGGCTGGTGGCCGACGCCGGGCGCGAGGCGTCCACGGGAGGCAAACCGCGCACGCTGCTGAGGCTGGTCCCGGAGGCGCGGTACGCGGTCGGGGTGCACCTGGACCGCGACGAGCTCACGGCGGTACGGGTGGACCTGGCCGGTCGCGTCGTCGGCGACTGGCGGGGGCCGCTGGACTTCGGGGCCGGTCCGGACGTGGTGGTCGACGTGGCGGTACGGGCGGTCGAGCGGGTGTGGGACGGCGCGGGTGGCGTCGGCGCGGGCACGGCCGGTGGGGCGGTCCTCGGTGTCGGTGTGGCCGCGCCGGGGCCGCTGGACTGGCGGACCGGGGTGCTGGGACGGGTGACGGGGTACCCGCAATGGGAGGGGTTCCCGTTGCGGGAGGTGCTCCAGGGGCGGCTCGGGCTGCCGGTGCGGGTGGACAAGGACACCAACGCGGGGGTGGCGGGGGCCGGGTTCGAGGCGGCCGCCGCGGACGAGGCGGTGGCGTACGTGCACGTCGGCACCGGACTGGGGGCGGGGCTCCGGCTCGGCCCCGGCGGGATCCACCGGGGGCGGCGTTCGGCGGCGGGGGAGTTCGGGCACCAGGTGCTGCGACTGGACGGCCCGCCGTGCCGCTGCGGCGGGCGCGGGTGCGCGGAGGTGCTCTGCCTGGACGCGGTGGCGGGGGGCCGGCTGGAGGAGGCCGCGCGGATCGTGGGGGAGGCGACGGCGAACCTGGTCGCGCTGCTGGATGTGGATCGGGTGCTGCTGGGGGGACGCGTGGTGGCGGCTGCGCCGGGCGTGTTCGTGGAGGGGGTGCGGGGGGTGGTCTCCGCGAGGTCCCTGGCCGGTGGTGGGGGCGGGGGCGGGGGCGGGGGCGGCGCGGTGAAGGTCTGCCTCGCGGAGGCGGGGGTGGCCGAGGGGGCGGCGGAGTTGGTGCTCGCGTCCGTGTTCGGGCGTGGTGGGTAAGGCGGGGGCCGTCCCCGTCCGGGTCGGTGGTTGGCCCTGCGGGGCCTGTCCCCTACCCACCCTTCCACCGTTCCCCGGGCGCAGCCCGGACCCCTGAGCCCGGGCTGCGCCCGAGCCTCCTGGGGCTCCGCCCCGGACCCCGGTCCTCAAACGCCGGACGGGCTGGAATGGGCTCGGCTCGGGCGGGGGCAGGCGCGGGTCGGGCTGGAATGGGCTCGGCCCGGGCGGGGGCAGGCGCCGGACGGGCTGGAATGGCCCCGCCCAGGCGGAGGCCGGGTGGGGGGCAGGCGCCGGTCGGGCGGGAATGGGCTCCGCTCGGGTGGGGCTAGGCGTGTGTCGGCCATCCGGGGGAAAAGGGGGTGAGTCGGGCGCGGCGCTGGACAGGGGGTTGCGGGGGCGTGGGAGGGTGCGGGCAGGGCCGGGGTGATTGTCGCCTCGTCCGACAATCGTCCTGTCCGTCGGCGAGTAGCGAAGGTCTGCCATGAGACTGCGCAAAGCCCTTGCCCTCTCCGCCGCCCTCGTCGCCGTCACCGCCTTCGCCCCCACCGCGGCCGCGGACATCGGCACCGGCGGCGGGGCCCGCCCCGCCCCCGCGCTCCCCTCCCGGGTGGAGGCCACCTGCGGCGACGGGAAGAGCACGCAGTTCCCCGTCGGCGCCCGCATCCGCGGCGGCCCGTCCGTCTACCGGACCGGCGACGAGCCGCAGACCTGGTACCTCGACCTCACCAACACCACCGCCTCCGAGTGCACGGCCATCCACCCCGTCGTCGTCTTCACCGACAAGGCCCGGGCCCTGCGCCCCGCCCATTTCCGGATGGAGTTCGAGGCCCCCGGAGCACCGGGCGGCGGGACCTTCCCCGTCAGCCTGGAGCACACCGACCGGGACGAGATCATCGCCGTCTTCGACGGCGGCGACGCCTTCGCGGGCTTCACCGTCGGCCCCGGCGGTTCCGTGACCGTCACCGTCCGGCTCGCCTTCGCCCCCGGAACCCCGCACGGTGAGGCCGTGGCCGACGCCGCCCTCGTCCAGCGCAAGGGTGACGACGGCGACTGGGTCGGCGAGGCCGGCGGCTACCGCTTCGACGTCGAGGGACCCGACGCCGGCGAGACCGGGGAAGCGGGCGCGCTGGCGGGCACCGGCGGACCCGGCCGCCCGGCCTGGGTGTACGGGGCCGGTGCCGCCGCGGCCCTGGCCGGCGGGGGCACGCTCCTGCTCGGAGCCCGCCGCCTGCGGGGCTAGGCCGTCTCTTCCGGATCTTGCCTGACCCACACCGCCCAGGCTTCCCAGCCCGCCCGGGCCCCGACGCGCAGCCCGCCCCCCAACTCGCCGCCCCCGCAGCCCCCCACCTCCCCGTACACCCCGTCCACGTAGAGTCCGAGCGTGGAAGAACCGACCCGTTACCCGTACCACCACCGGCCCGGCCAGCCCGTCCGCTCGGGCATCCCGGAGCACGGCCGCATCCCCAAGTACTACGCCGTCAAGGCCCGCATCGCCGGGCTGCTCGACGAGCTCGGCGAGGGCGGGCCGCTGCCCACCGAGCGCGATCTCGCCGAGCAGTACGAGGTCTCCCGCGAGACCGTCCGCCAGGCCCTGCGCGAGCTGCTGCTCGAAGGCCGGCTGCGCCGCTCGGGCCGCGGCACCGTAGTCGCCGGGCCGAAGCTCGAACAGCCGCTGTCGCTGGCGAGTTACACCGAGGGCGTACGCCGCCAAGGCCGCACGCCCGGGCGCCATCTGATCGGCCTGGAACGGTTCCCCTGCCCGGCCGACGTGGCCGCGGGCATCGGGGCCGAGCCCGGGGAGCCGGTCTGGCACCTCGAGCGCGTGCTGCTCGCGGACGACGAGCGGGTCGGGCTCGAGAGCACGTACATCGGGGTCGCCCGCGCACCCCGCCTCGACATCGATTTCCAGCCGGACTCCTCCTTCTACGGATACCTCCACGACAGCCTCGGCATCTCCTTCGGCGACGCCGACGAGAAGCTGGAGACGGTCCTGGCCACCCCCCGCGAGGCCCTGCTGATCGGCACCCCGCCCGCGCTCCCGATGCTGCTCATCCACCGTTTCTCGCGGGACCGCGACGGCCGGCCGCTGGAGCGGGTGCGTTCGCTCTACCGTGGCGACCGGTTCAGCTTCACGACCCACCTGCGGCCCGAATAGTCCCGCCCCAACCGCCTGAATCGAAAGAAAAGGGGCGTACTCGTATCACGGAACGGTAACGGGTCTAGTCCAAGCGTCGGGGGCTGTTCACCCGCCCGTCGCCCGCCCGATCCTCCGGGGTCACGACCCGCCCCCACCGTGGTGTGCATGAGGGTCATAGTCGTCGGAGGCGGCGTGGTAGGCACCATGCACGCCTGGCAAGCAGTGGAACGCGGCCACGAGGTCGTCCAGATCGAGCGAGAGGCGGAGGCCCGGGGCGCGTCACTGCGCAATTTCGGCCAGATCTGGGTCAGCGGGCGGGCGGGGGGCGAGGAGCTCGACACCGCCCTGCGGGCCCGCGAGCTCTGGGAGGGGATCGGCGAGCGGGTGCCCGGACTGGGTTTCCGCGCCATCGGCTCCCTCACCCCGGTGCGGGGCGCCCGCGAGTACGCGGTGGCCGAGGCGGCCGTCGCCCGCCCCGACGCCGCGGCCCGCGGCTACAAGCTGGTCAACGCGGCCGAGGCCCGGGAGATCAACCCCGCCCTGCGCGGGGAGTTCGAGGCGGCCCTGTGGTGCGAGCGGGACGCGGCCGTCGAACCGCGCACCGCCCAGCTCCACCTGCGCGAGGCCCTGCGGGCCGGCGGCCGCTACACCTTCCTCCCCGGCCGTGAGGTCCGCGAGGTCGTCGGCGAGGGCGCCGTCCGCGACGACCACGGCGACGTCCACCGGGGCGACGCCGTGGTCCTGGCCACCGGCGCCTGGCTGTCCGGCCTGGTCCGCGAGCTGGCCCCCGAGCTGCCCGTGCGCCGCGTACGGCTCCAGATGATGCAGACCGCCCCGCTCGGCGAGCCGCTGACCACCTCGGTCGCCGACGCCGACAGCTTCCGCTACTACCCCGCCTACAAGTCGGCGGCCCTCGACGAGCTCAACGCCGAGCAGGCCCAGGCGCCGGTCGCCGCCGCGCACAAGATGCAGCTCCTGATGGTCCAGCGGCAGGACGGCGGACTGACCATCGGCGACACCCACGAGTACGAGCACCCCTTCGCGTTCGACACCCTCGAGGACCCCTACGAGCACCTCACCGAGGTCGTCGAGTCCTTCCTGGGCCGCCCGCTGCCGAAGATCCGGCACCGCTGGGCGGGCGTGTACGCGCAGTGCACCGACACCACCCGCGTCGTCCACCGCCAGCAAGTGGGCGACGGCGTCTGGCTGGTGACGGGACCCGGCGGCCGGGGCATGACGTGCTCGCCCGCCATAGCCGAGACCACCGCGAACGAACTGGGCTGGTGAACAGCACGATGACCGACAACACCCCCCACAGCCACGACCACGGCGACCGCAAGCTGGTCGTCCTCGACATGGCCGGCACCACCGTCGCCGACGGCGGCCTCGTCGAGCGCGCCTTCGAGCGCGCCGCCGAGCGCCTCGGCGTGGAGCCGGGCAGCGCCGACCACGCCGCCAAGCTCCAGTACGTCCGCGACACCATGGGCGAGTCGAAGATCTCGGTCTTCCGGCACCTCTTCGGCGCCGAGGACCTGGCCCGGCGCGCCAACTCCGCCTTCGAGGAGGCCTATGGAGAGCTCGTCGACGGCGGCCTCATCGCCCCGATCCCCGGCGCCCGCGCCGCCATCGAGAAGCTCCGCGCCGACGGCCGCACCGTCGTCCTGACCACCGGCTTCGCCCGCGTCACCCAGGACGCCATCCTCGACGCCCTCGGCTGGCAGGACCTGGCCGACCTCACCCTGTGCCCCGCCGACGCGGGCGGCCGCGGCCGGCCCTTCCCGGACATGGTGCTGGCCGCCTTCCTGCGCACCGGCGCGGTGGCCGACGTACGCCACACCGTGGTCGCCGGCGACACGGCCTACGACATGCTCGGCGGCGTCCGCTCCGGCGCCGGTGTCGTGGCGGGCGTCCTCACCGGCGCCCACGACCGCGCCACCCTCCGCGAGCACGGCGCGACCCACGTCCTGGGCTCCATCGCGGAACTGCCCGCACTCCTGGCGGGCGCCCCGGGCGAGGAGTCCGGCGCGTGAGCGGCATCCGCTTCGACTCGGTCTCGGTCGCCTACGGCGGCAACACCGTCCTGGACCGGCTCGACCTGACCGTCGAGCCCGGCGAGGTCATGGCGCTGCTCGGGCCCTCCGGCTCCGGCAAGACCACGGCGCTGCGCGCGGTCGCCGGCTTCGTCCGGCCGCTGTCGGGCCGGGTGCTGATCGGCGGCCGGGACGTCACCGCGCTCCCGCCGCACAAGCGCGGCATCGGCATGGTCGTCCAGCAGTACGCGCTCTTCCCGCACCTGCGCGTCGAGGACAACGTGGCCTTCGGCCTCAAGGCGCAGAAGGCCCCCAGGGCCGAGATCCCCGGGCGCGTGGCCGAGGCCCTGGAGATGACCGGGATGGCCGCCTACGCCCGGCGCTACCCCCGCGAGCTCTCCGGCGGCCAGCAGCAGCGCGTGGCCATCGCCCGCGCGCTCGCCATCCGCCCCGGAGTCCTGCTGCTCGACGAGCCGCTGTCCGCGCTCGACGCGCAGCTGCGCTCCGGGATGCTCGCCGAACTGGCCCGGCTGCACCGCGAACTGCCCGACGTGTCGATCCTCTACGTCACCCACGACCAGGTGGAGGCCCTCACCCTGGCCGACCGGATCGCCGTCATGGACAAGGCCCGCCTCCAGGACTGCGGCACCCCGCAGGAGCTGTACCGGGCCCCGCGCACCGAGTTCACCGCCTCCTTCGTCGGCAACGCCAACCTGCTGCCGGTCACCGTGGCCGACGGGGGCGCGCTGTTCGCCGGGCACCCGATCGCCCTCGACCCGGGCCGCGCGGCCGTGGGCGCGAGCGCGACCCTGTGCGTACGGCCGCACCTGCTCGGCCTCGGCGCCGGCCCGAACGCCCTGTCCGGCACGATCACCGAGGTCCAGTGGCGCGGCTCCACGCACCGCCTCTACGTCGACGTCGAGGGCCACCGCGTCAAGGCGGACCTGCCCGAACTGCGCGAGACCCCGGCGCTGGGCGACCACGTCACCCTGCACTTCGAGCCGCGGGACGCGGTCCTGCTGTCCGCGGGGGTGTCCGATGGCTGAGGCCACGGACCGGCGCGTCGCGGAGCCCGCGGCCGAGGGCGGGGCTCCGCTCGTTCCCCACCAGCCGGTACGAAGCCCTGCCCCGGGCCACCCCGGAACCCCGGCCGGAGCCCCCGGCGGCTTCGCGGCGCAGGCCGCACGGGCGCCCCGTACCGTGCCCGGCTGGCTGTGGTCCGTACCGCCCGTGGCCGTGCTCGCGGCGGTCTTCCTCTACCCCCTCGCGCTGGTCGTCCAGCAGTCCTTCACCCCCGAGAACGGCGGTGGGGCCTTCGACGCCTACGCCTCCGTGTTCGCCTCGCACTCCTTCCGCGAGGCCCTCGGCACCACGGTCTGGCTGGCCGTCGGCGCCACCGCCGGATGCCTGGCCCTCGGCTTCGTGCTCGCGCTGGTCATCGCCTTCGTCCCCTTCCCCGGGGCGCGCGCCGTGGCCAAGTTCATCGATGTCTTCCTCTCCTTCCCCTCCTTCCTCATCACCCTCGCCCTCCTCTTCGTCTACGGCACGGCCGGCATGGCCAACGGCCTGTGGACCGACGCCTTCGGCATCAAGGAGGGCCCCTTCCACTTCCTGACCACCCCGTGGGGCGTCCTCCTCGCCGAGATCACCTACTTCACGCCCTTCGTGATGCGCCCGCTGCTCGCCGCCTTCTCCCAACTGGACACCGCCCAGCTGGAAGTGGCCTCCTCGCTCGGCGCGAAGCCCGGCCGCATCGTCCGGCGGGTGATCCTCCCCGAAGCCCTCCCGGCGCTCGCCGCCGGCGGCAGCCTCGTCCTCGTCATGTGCCTCAACGAGTTCGGGATCGTCCTGTTCACCGGGGCCAAGGACGTCACCACGCTCCCGATGCTCGTCTACGGCAAGGCGATCCTCGAATCCGACTACTCGGCCGCCTGCGTGGTCGCCGTCGTCAACATCGCGATCTCCGTCGGCCTGTTCGGCCTCTACCGGGTGGTGAGCAAGCGTGCTGGTGCATAGCAAGAGCGGCCGCTGGGCCGCCTGGAGCCTCTTCGGACTCCTCTTCCTGCCCCTGTTCGCGCTGCCGCTCCTCGTGGTGGTGGCCGCCTCCTTCGCCACCCACTGGTCCGGCGCCTTCCCCTCCGGTCCGACCACCGAGAACTACGCCGCCGCCGTGCGGGGGGAATCCCTCCAGGCGCTGACCACCTCGCTGGTCACGGCGCTCGCCGCCAGCCTGCTCGCGCTCACCGTCGGCACCTGGGCGGCCCTCGCCGCCGCAGGGACCGGCAAGCGCGGCAAGCGGTCCCTGGACGCGCTGTTCATGCTGCCGGTCGCCGTACCGTCCGTGGTCGTCGGCCTCGCCGTGCTCGTCGCGTTCAGCAAGCCGCCGCTGCTGCTCAACGGCACCAGCTCGATCGTGATCCTGGCGCACACGATTCTTGTCACGGCGTTCGCCTACCAGTCGGTTTCGGCTGCCATGGTGCGTCTCGATCCCGCGTACGAGCAGGCGGCCGCCTCCCTGGGAGCCCGCCCCGCGTACGTGCTGTGGCGGGTCAAGATCCCCCTCCTGCTGCCGTCGCTCACCGCGGCCGCCGGGCTCTGCTTCGCCCTGTCCATGGGCGAGCTGAGCGCCACGATGATGCTCTACCCGCCGGACTGGATGCCCCTGCCGGTCCGCATCTTCACCGCCACCGACCGCGGTTCGCTCTTCAGCGGATCGGCCGTCGCCGTGGTCCTGATGGCCACCACCCTGCTCGTCCTGCTGGCCGTCTCGCGCGTCCGCACCAAGGCCGCGTACCGCTGAACCGCACGTTCGCTCGTTCCCTTGCTGATTATCCTGCCGACTCCCTTTCCCCGTAAGGAAGTTCCATGCCCAGCAGCAGACACCTCCGGATCACCGCCGCCGTCACCGGCAGCCTCGCCCTCGCCGCCGGCCTCACCGCCTGCGGGGGTTCCTCCACCGCCGACTCCGCCGACGGCTCCAAGGGCGGCGGCGAGAAGGTCGTCACCGTCTACAGCGCCGACGGCCTCAAGAGCGACAAGGGCGACGGCTGGTACGACAAGGTCTTCGCCGACTTCACGAAGAAGACCGGCATCGAGGTCAAGTACGTCGAGGGCGGCTCGGGCGAGATGGTGCAGCGCGCCGTCCGCGAGAAGACCAACACCCAGGCCGACGTCCTGATCACCCTGCCCCCCTTCATCCAGCAGGCCGACGGCAAGGGCCTGCTCCAGGCCTACAAGCCGCAGGGCTCCGACAAGGTCAACGGCGCGAACAAGGCCGCCGACGGCAAGTGGACCTCCGTCGTCAACAACTACTTCGGCTTCGTCTACAACAAGAAGGAGCTGGCGCAGGCCCCCAAGACCTGGGAGGAGCTGCTGGACGCCAAGTACAAGGGCAAGCTCCAGTACTCCACCCCGGGCGTCGCGGGCGACGGCACCGCCGTGCTCATCAAGGCCATGCACGACTTCGGCGGCAAGGAGCCGGCGAACGAGTACCTGAAGAAGCTCCAGGCCAACAACGTCGGCCCGTCCTCCTCCACCAGCAAGCTCGCGCCCAAGACCGACAAGGGCGAGCTGCTCGTCGCCAACGGCGACGTCCAGATGAACTTCGCGCAGTCCAAGTCCATGCCGAACCTGGGCATCTGGTTCCCGGCCAAGGAGGGCGGCAAGCCCACCACCTTCGCCCTCCCGTACGCGGCCGGCCTGGTGGACAAGGCCCCGCACACCGAGAACGGCAAGAAGCTCCTGGACTACCTCCTCGGCGAGGACGCCCAGAAGCTGGTCAGCGGGGTCGGCGGCGGCTTCCCGGCGCGCACCGACGTCCAGCCCACCGACGCCAACGCCGTCGAACTCACCAAGATCATGGGCGGTGTCGAGATCTTCGAGCCGGACTGGTCCGACATCGACAAGAACCTCACCTCCTACGTCGACGCGTGGAAGTCGGCGACCGGAAGCTGACTCGTTGCCTCCCGGTCACCCACGACCGGGACAGTGACGAGTGGATAACGGGTCTGGACCGAAGCCCGCACCTTCGGTCCGGACCCATCCCCCGGACTCCGTCCGGGGATCCCCCGGATGTCCCCGGTGCCCGCACCGGCCCGTGTCACCTCGCGCCTTCCCCACGATTACTCCTGGAGGAGTACGTGCCCACTGTCCTGTCCGGACGGACCCTCGCCGTGGCGGCCACCGCCACCGCCCTGCTCGCCACCGGCCTCGGCGCCCACGCCGCCACCGCCGCTCCCGCCGACGAGGCGGCCGCCCCCGTGAACAAGGTGCTGGTCATCGGCATCGACGGCACGGTCCTGGACCGCGTCAAGGCCGCCGACGCCCCCCACCTCAACGGCCTGATGGCCCAGGGCCTGACCGCCCGCAGCACCCTGTACGCGAACCCGATGGCCGCCACCTCCTCGGGCCCGGGCTGGTCCACCATCGCCACCGGTGTCTGGCCCGACAAGCACGGGGTGAAGGACAACTCCTTCACCGGCAAGAACTACACGGCCTACCCGGACTTCCTGACCCGCATCGAGAACGCCAAGCCGGCGCTCAACACGTACGCGGCCGCCGACTGGGAGCCCATCACCTCCACCGACCAGAACGGCCCGATCTTCTCCGCCAAGGTCGACAAGCGCCTGAGCCTCAAGGGAGACCGCGACGGCTACGGCAGCGAGGACCCGAAGATCGCCACCGCGGCCGCCGCCGAACTGCGCGGCCAGAACCCCGACGCGGCCTTCGTCTACTTCGGCGAGATCGACCACGCCGGCCACTCCTCGGGCGCCGCCGGCCAGGAGTACCTGGACACCATCGCGCGGGTCGACAAGCTGGTCGGACAGCTCCTCACGGCCGTCGAGTCGCGCCCCACGTACGCCCAGGAGAACTGGAAGATCCTGGTCACCACCGACCACGGGCACACCGACGCGGGCGGCCACGGCGGCTCCACCATCCAGGAGCGCGGCACCTTCGTCATCGCCAAGGGCGCGGGCATCCCCGCCGGTTCGGTGCGCGGCGACGTCAAGCTCGTCGACGTGGCGGCCACCGCGCTCGCCCACGTCGGGGTCGCGGCCGGCTCCGCCATCGACGGGCTGCCGCTCGACGCCCCGGACGACGACCCCTTCGACACCCTGCGCCCGAACCTCCAGGCGCGCGTGGACGAGACGGGCATCCCGGCCACCACCAAGGGCTTCACGCACACCCCGCCGGCCGGCTGGTCGATCGACAACTCCAAGATGGGCACGGGCGGTGTCACCGAGTGGGCCGGATGGGCCTTCGCCACCGACGAGTTCTGGAGCCAGGCGCAGCGCGACCAGTGGCGCGAGCTGAACGTCCGCTCCCGTGACGTCTTCGCCGTCGCCGACTCCGACGAGTGGGACGACAAGAGCCACACCGGCTCCTACGACTCCACCCTCATCACCCCCAAGTGGGCGGTCACCGGCGGCTCGACGCGCAACCTGACCTTCCAGACCCACTACCACCACGAGGCCGGCCAGACCGCCCAGGTCCTGGTCTCCTACAACGGCGGTACGCCGTCGGTCGTCAAGAGCTACACCGCCGACGCGGTCGCCAGGTCGGAGTCGATCGCGCTCCAGGTCCCGGCCGGCGCCACCGACGTCCAGATCCGCTTCCGCTACGCCGGCAGCAACAACTGGTACTGGACCGTCGACAACGTCCGTCTGGGCTGACCGGCGCCCTCCGGTCCGGGCCGTGGACGCCCGACGCGTCCGCGGTCCGGCCCGGATAGGGTGGTAGAGACCATAGGTCTCAGAGGTCAGACGCCACCGAGAGCGGAGAACAGTCCAGTGGCAGAGCGCAAGCCGATCGAATCCTGGCTCACCGACATGGACGGGGTCCTCATCCACGAGGGAACCCCGATCCCCGGCGCCGCCGCCTTCATCAACCGGTTGCGCGAGTCCGGCAAGCCCTTCCTGGTGCTGACCAACAACTCGATCTACACCCCGCGCGACCTCCAGGCCCGCCTCAGCCGCATGGGCCTGGAAGTCCCCGTCGAGAACATCTGGACCTCGGCGCTGGCCACCGCGAAGTTCCTCGACGACCAGCGCCCGGGCGGCACCGCGTACGTCATCGGCGAGGCCGGCCTGACCACCGCCCTCCACGACATCGGCTACGTCCTGACCGACCACGAGCCGGACTACGTCGTCCTGGGCGAGACCCGCACCTACAGCTTCGAGGCGATGACGAAGGCCGTCCGCCTGATCAACGCCGGAGCCCGCTTCATCTGCACCAACCCGGACGAGACCGGCCCCTCCACCGAGGGTCCGCTGCCCGCCACGGGTGCCGTCGCCGCGCTGATCACCAAGGCGACCGGCAAGAAGCCGTACTTCGCCGGCAAGCCCAACCCGCTGATGATGCGCACCGGCCTCAACGCCATCGGCGCGCACTCCCACAGCAGCGCGATGATCGGCGACCGGATGGACACCGACATCCTGGCCGGGCTCGAGGCGGGCATGCAGACCTTCCTCGTGCTGACCGGTCTGACCTCCGTCGAGGACACCGAGAAGTTCCCGTACCGGCCGACCAAGACGGTCAACTCCATCGCTGATCTGGTCGATCTGGTTTAGGTCGTACGGCTGACACGTACGGGCCAAGAGAGCGCCGCTCCGGATGCGGAGCGGCGCGCCGCGCGTGAATCTCCTTGTTGAGGAGGTTCACCATGCGCAGTGATCTGATCGCTCTCCGTGTCACCGGGGTGGCCGTCGCCCTGACGGCCCTGTCCGCCGTGACCGCGCCCATCGCCTTCGCGGAGGAGTGGAACCGCGGCAGCGTCTCCGCCGACCCCAATCCGGCCGAGCCGGGGGCGCAGGTCAAACTGCGCGTCCGCGGCTGTGACGACGACTGGGCCATCGCCCAGTCCTCCGTCTTCGTCTCCGAGGTCCGGCTGTCCACCGGCCGCGACGACCGCCGCACCCTGTGGGGCGACGCGATGATCCGCTCCTGGGCCGAGCCCGGCCGCCACGACATCCGGGTCAAGTGCGGCGGCCGCGGCGGCGAGCGCGAGTGGGGCTCGATCGAGATCGAGCGCCGCCGCGACCACCACCCCGATCCGCACCACACGCCGATCTGGCCGGTCCACGCGGGCGGCGGCGGCATGTCCGAGGAGATCGCGGCGAAGTCCAAGGCGGTGGACCTGGCCAAGGCCGCCGACCGGGCGAAGGCGGCCGAACAGGCGAAGGCGGCCGACTCCGCCCAGCTGGCCGCCGCGGCGAAGAAGAGCCACGAGGGCGACGGCCCCGGCCTGCCGCACACGGTGATCGGCGCCGTGCTCGCCGCCGCGGCCACCCTGGCGGTCGCCGGCCGGGCGCTGAGCCTGCGCCGCCGCCGCAGCGGCGAGTGAGCGGGTGAGCGGGGAGCAGAGGGCCTCCGGCGGCTCCCGGCTGCTGACCTTCGCCGCCTGGTCGGTGCTGGTCCTCGGCCTGTGGCTGTGGGGCCGCGAGATCACCGGGGTGCAGATACCCCTTCCCGGCCAGGCCGGCGGGCCGGCCGCCGTCCCCGGCCTGCCCACCGCGCACACCCCGATGGAGCCGGCCGCGCCCGCGCGGGTCGACGTACCGTCCCTGGGCGTGCAGGCCCCGGTGATCACCCGGGACCTGGACGCCCAGGGGGCGATCGAGCCGCCCCCGTACGAGAACCCCGGCACGGTGGGCTGGTGGCGCGGCGGCGCCCAGCCCGGCACGGCGGGGACCGCGCTGATGGTCGGACACGTGGACACGCAGTCGAAGCCGGCCGTGTTCTACGGCCTCAGCTCGGCGAAGCCGGGCGACAAGGTGCGCGTGGTGCGGGCGGACGGCTCGGTCGCCGAGTTCACCGTGGAGGACGTACGGGTCCACGAGCGCGCGGGCTTCGACCCGGCGAAGGCGTACGGCCCGAAGGTCCGGGGCCGGGCCGAGCTGAGGCTGGTGACCTGCGGCGGCACCTACGACAAGGCGGCCAAGCGGTACTCGGCGAACGTGGTGGTGTCGGCGTACCTGACGGGCGTCGCGGCCCGCACGGGGACGGCGGCCTGAGCCGCTGAGGCGGACGCGGCGGACGCGGCCCACGAAACGAAGAAGCCCCTCGCAGTTTCCACTGCGAGGGGCTTCTTCCGTCTGTGCGCCGCCAGGGACTCGAACCCCGGACCCGCTGATTAAGAGTCAGCTGCTCTAACCAACTGAGCTAGCGGCGCTTGGTGACGAGGAAAACTCTACCCCACCCGTACCGGTGCTCGTGACAAGCCGCGCGCGTTCTGTCCGATTAACCCATGTTTGGGGGTTTTGTCGTGCACGATATGTCTGGGCCAGGCCGGATCTGATGCCCCGCCAGATGCGGTCCCGGCCGCCCAGTGGACGAGCAGGGGAGTGGACGGAACCGCATGACGATGCAGCCTCCGACGCATGTGTACGAACAGACGCCGAGTACGACGGCGGCCCCGACGACGACGGCCGCAGCCGCCCCGGCGCCGCTGCCCTCGATGCCGATGCCCGCCTTCGAGGAGTACGAGCCCGCCGGCGACTGCCCGTGCCGGGGCTGCGCCCAGCGCCGGCGCACGCTCGCCCGCGCCCGGGCCATACCGCTGCGCGACGGAGGTCACCCCGCGGCGCGCGGAGCCCGCCGGGCCCTGGTGCTGGCCACCGCAGCCGGGGTGGTCCTCGGCGGTGGCGGGGGAGCGGCGGTCGCGGTGGCGGCGCCGGGCCCCGGAACGGTGGCGCTGGACGACCCCGGCTCGCCGCAGGGCGGCCGGGCCCCGCTGCACGGGCCGAACAAGGGCCGGCCCGCGAAGCCGGCCGGTCTGCCGGGAGCGCCCTCGGCGGTCAAACGCATCGACCGGGCGACGATCATCAACCGGGCGAAGCTGTGGTTGGACGCGCAGGTCCCGTACAGCATGAGCGAGTACTGGTCGGACGGGTACCGGCAGGACTGCTCCGGCTACGTCTCGATGGCCTGGAACCTCGGCTCGAACGAATGGACCGGCAGCCTCGACAAGTTCGCCACGAAGATCACGAAGGAGGAGCTGCTGCCGGGAGACATGCTGCTCTTCCACAACCCGGCCGATCCCAACAAGGGCTCGCACGTGGTGATCTTCGGCGGGTGGGCGGACGAGACGCGGACCTACTACGTCGCCTACGAGCAGACCCGGCCCACGACGCGGCGCCAGGCCACGCCCTACGGCTACTGGAACAACGCGCTGAAGTACGTCCCGTACCGGTTCAACGGGGTGACCGGCGCGGCCGTTCCCGAACCGCCGGTCGGCGAACCGCCCGCCCCGGGCGGCACCCCGGCCGTCTCGGCGACCTTCCCGGGGGCGTCGAAGTTCGGCCCGGGCGCGAACAACGAGTACATCGCCCAGCTCGGCCGGATGCTCGTCGACCGCGGCGGCTCCCGCTTCTACCCGCAGGGCATCGGCACGCAGTGGACCGACGCCGACCGGCAGGCGACCCAGGCCTTCCAGCGCGCCCAGGGCTGGACCGGCGCGGACGCCGACGGCATCCCCGGCGCGCACACCTGGAGGCTGCTCGCCCAGCACCAGGGCAAGGACATCCCGCCGATCCCGGGCGCGGCACCGGCACCGCCGAAGCCGGGCGGCGCACCGGGACCGGCGGGCAGGCCCGCCTTCCCGGGGGCCGCGACGTTCCGTCCGGGCGTGTCCCACCCGTCCATCACCGCCCTTGGCCGCCAGCTGGTGAAGAAGGGCTTCGGCAAGTACTACACGTCCGGGCCGGGCCCCCGCTGGGGCGAGGCCGACCGCCGCAACGTCGAGGCCTTCCAGCGCGCCCAGGGCTGGCGCGGAGCCGAGGCCGACGGCTACCCGGGCCCGGAAACCTGGCGCCGGCTGTTCGCATGACGGAGGCAACGATGTACCCCACGCGCACGACCTCGACCACGGGCACCTTCCACGTCCCCCCACGCCCGACCCCGCCCCCCGCCCCGTCCGACCGGACCTCGACGCAATGGTCCACCCCGCCCCGGTGGCCGTCCCCCACGGAGGCGGCACCGGCTGCGGCCCCTGCACCGACCGCGTCCGCGGACGGACCGGAGGCGACGCCGGCCGTGGCACCCGGCCGGGCCGCCGCGGAGCCGTACCCGGCCTCCGCGCGGACCTCGGACACGGGCCATTCGGCGGAGCCCCGCTCGGGCGCGGCCTGGGCGCAGGCCCCGGAGCGGGAGGCGGAGCGACCCTTCGCGACGGGCGCCGCGCACGGGCCGGCCGCCGCCTCGTTTGCCGCCGGTTCCGTTTCGGCTGCGGAGGAGGGCCGTTCGGCGGAGCTCCACTCCCACGCAGCTCGGGTACGGGCCGAGGGCCGTGGTCCGGCCGTGCCGTTCGCGGCGGGCGACGACGCGGCCGGGTCCGGGCGCAGTGACGTACCGGCCGTGCGGGTGGACATCCCGCATCCGCAGGAGGAGACGGACTTCGCAGGCGCGGCCACCGCGCGCCCGCGGGATCCGGACGCCGAAACGGCCCGCCCCCACCCCCAGGACACCCCCTGGCCCCCGGCCGCCGCGGGAGCAGCACGGCAGGTCGACCCCGGCGGCGCGTCCGCCGGGGCCGACCGAGTCCCCGCACCCGGTGCGCCTGCGTTCGACCGGCAGGCCGAGTACGGCCTGCCGGTGCGGGCACCCGTCGGCGTCGGCGCCGAACCGGCGGGAGCCACCGCCCCGTCCGGCGCTCCGCGGGCCGCCGTCCCGGACCCCGGCCCCCATGAGGCGATCGCACGGTCCGAGCACCCCTCGACCGGCGCAGACCGAGGCTTTGCGGCCGGGTCCGCGCCGGACTCCCGCTCCGGCGGTGCGGACGCCGGGTTCCGCGGTGCGGTTCCGGCCCGGATGTTCGGTGAGTCGGAGCACGGCTCGGCAGGCCTCGTCTCCGGGCTCGCACCGGAAGGGGTTCACGGCGGTGCGCCCGCCGCGCGGGACCTGGTGCCGTCCGTGCCCGTGCCCGCGGGGGAACCGGAACCGGATGCTGCCCCGCACGCGCGGGGCGGTTCCCGTCCCGTCGGCGCCTCCCTGCCGGGCGGTCCGGAGGAGCTCCGGTCCGGCTCCGGCGGCGACGCCCCCGACCGGGCCGACGCCCGCGACCTGTCCGTGCCCGGGCCCGCCGTAGCGGTCCGCGAACCGGTCGGGGCCGGCGGTGTGCCGGCGCGGGACGAGGTCCGGGCCACCGCCCCGGGCGGACCGGGCCGCCCGAGCGGTGCGGCGGACGGCGCCGGGCCGCGTGGCGCGACCGGACTCGTCCTCGAGGACGAAGCCGGCCATCAGCGCGGCGCCGACGGCGATTCCGCTGCTCCCGCTGCCACGAGGCCCCGAGGCCCCGGCGCGTACGACGGCTCGGCCGGCCATGAGGGTTCGGCCGAGTACGGCCCGGACGCGCACGGC
>NZ_JBSGXB010000025.1:0-46090 GCF_053609185.1 Streptomyces sp. NPDC054956
CTCCCGTACCGCCCCTGGCGCGTGCCCGGGCTACTTCACGCCGAGGACCAGCCCGTCCGACGGCGAGCGCCAGACCGTACGGGCCTCCGCGAACCCGGCGTCGAGCAGCGTCCGCGCGTGCCAGGACTCGGGCGGGGTGTCGCCGTCCGCGTGCTCCCCGTAGATCTCGAAGCGGGCCTTCGTCGGCTCGGCGAGCTCCGGGTCGGCGGCCGCGAGGGCCCACCACTCCCGCCAGTCGAGCGCCCCGGCGGCCTTGGCCCGGTCCATGCCCGCGTGCCGGTGGGCGCGCTCGGCGGCGTTGATCCGCGGGGTGGCGGGGTCGGGCATGTGGTCGGCGTTCATGAACACCCCGCCGGTGCGCACCAGGGGCGCGAGCTGCCCGTACAGGACGGTGAGGTCCTTGCTGGGCAGCCAGTGCAGGGCGGTGGCCGTCAGGACGGCGTCGTAGGAGGTGTGGGGGAGGGCCGAGCGCCAGTCGGGGTCCTTGAGGTCGGCGGTCACGAAGGTGACGCGCGCGTCGCCCGCGAAGTGCCCCCGGGCGATGGTCAACAGCGCCGGGTCGAGATCGACCCCCGTACTGGTGGATTCCGGGAACCTCTTGAGGACGCGGTCCGTGATACTTCCCGTACCGCATGCGAGGTCCAGCACCCGGGGGGCGGTGCCCACCAGGGCCTCCACCATGTCCAGCATCACCCGGAACCGCTCCTCGCGGTCCGGCATGTACCACTCCTGCTGGCGGTCCCAGCTGTCCTGCCACGCCTGCCAGTCGGGCCGTGTCGTCTCAGTGCGCGCCGTATCCGCCACGGGAATCCTCCATGCGTAATACCCTCGAATATGTATCAGCCGTTACCCGAGACGATAATCCGCAGCCGTAAGGACTACAAGTGGAACTGGCCCATTACTCGGACTACGCCGTGCGCCTGGTCAACACCGAGGAGCCGGCCCGCAACAAGGATTCGCTGACCTCCGTGGACGCCGTCCGGGCGCTGTTCGGAGTCAGCGTGCAGATGGCCCGCCGGGTCACGGACGGCGACGTCACCCGCTTCCGCAACGTCCGCGGCCGGCTGCGCTCGGTCTTCGAAGCCGCCGACGCGGGGGACCACGTCCTCGCCGTCGACCTGCTGAACTCCCTGCTCATGGAGTTCCCCGTCAGCCCCCAGGTCTCCGGGCACGAGACGATCGGCGAGGACGGCGGCCCCGACTGGCACATCCACCTCGCCGACCACCCCTCCAACGCCTCCGCGGGCTACGCCGCGATCGCGTCCTTCGGGCTGGCCTTCCACCTCACCGAGCACGGCCCCGGCCGGCTGGGCCTCTGCCAGGCCGCGCCCTGCCGCAACGCCTACCTCGACACCTCCACCAACCGCTCCCGGCGCTACTGCTCCGACCGGTGCGCCACCCGCGCCAACGTGGCCGCCTACCGCGCCCGCAAGCGCCTGGAGGCCGAGGAGTCCGCGCGCAGCGGCCGCAGCGCCGAGGAGGCCCAGGAGAGCCGCGCCCTCAGCGAGCGCTGATCCTCCGCCGCGTGCTCGGGCCGCGGACGCGGCCTGAAGCGCGCGATCGCGGTCGCCAGGACCAGCTCGTCCGGCACCGCCCCGTAGTCCTCGCTGTCGCCCGTCTTGTTGAACGGGTTGTCGCCCAGCACCCACCACCCGCCCGGCCGCCGCTGCGCCGCGCGTTTGACGACCAGCAGGTCCTGCTGGAAGGGGTGGCGCAGCACCACGACGTTGCCCGGCCGCACCGGAGCCCCGTAACGGACCAGCAACTGGTCCCCGTGCAGCAGCGTCGGAGCCATCGAGGGGCCCGTCACCTCCAGGATTCCGATCCGCCGCAACGGCGACGTCCACTCCCGCGTCCGCCCGCGCGAGCCCGCGCTCTCCGCCATCCGTGGCCTCCTCACCCGGGCTCACCCGGACTCGCCCGGGTCGTCGTCCCACTGCGCATGCTGCCGCACTCTTCCGTACATTCGCGCACCGGCCCGGGCGCGGGTCTGGACTTTTGTCCCAAGCACACGGGGGCGCCCGCGAAAAGGGGCTTCCCACGGAGTAATCTCCCCCTTGAGAAGACGATCACGAGGAGGACAAACTCCATGCTTTCCCGCCTCTTCGCCCCCAAGGCGAAGGTCTCCGCCCACTGCGATCTTCCGTGCGGCGTGTACGACCCTGCCCAGGCCCGCATCGAGGCCGAGTCCGTCAAGGCCGTGCAGGAGAAGTACCAGGCCAACGAAGACGCCGACTTCCGCGCGCGCGCCATCACCATCAAGGAGCAGCGCGCCGAGCTCGCGAAGCACCACGTTTCGGTGCTGTGGAGCGACTACTTCAAGCCGCCGCACTTCGAGAAGTACCCGCAGCTGCACACCCTGGTCAACGACACCCTGAAGGCCCTCTCGGCCGCCAAGGCGTCGAACGACCCGGCGACCGGCGCCAAGGCGCTGGAGCTCATCGCCGAGATCGACCGCATCTTCTGGGAGACCAAGGCCGCCTGAGCGCGCCCTGATCGGCCCTGTCCTCCGGGACGATGACGAAGGGGCCCGACCGCGTCAGCGGCCGGGCCCCTTCGTCCGTTCCGGGACGTGCGCCGGTGTTCCGGGCGCCGTTGCGGGACGTGCACCGGGACTTACGCGTCCTCGTCCTCGTCCTCGTCGTCCAGGCGGGCCAGCCACGTGGCGAGGCGTTCCACCGGGACCTCGAAGTCCGGGTTCAGGTCGACGAAGGTGCGCAGCTGCTCGGCGAGCCACTCGAAGGTGACCTCCTCCTCGCCGCGCCGCTTCTCCAGCTCCTCGATGCCGCGATCGGTGAAGTACAAGTCGGGCTCCGTGCGGTGGTGGGGTGTTTCCCGCCAGGATAATCCGCCCGGACCGGGCCGCCGGACTTGACCGCTTTCCGCCGTTCGGGGACACCGCCCCCGGGGCAGGGATGGAGGGTCCCCGGCGGGAGGCAGGCGATGGACCATCCGGAGCCCGGCGATGGCGTGCTGCGGGCGCTCGGCTCGACGGAGCCGTCCGCCGAGGGCACCGCGCTGGTCCGCGGCGTACGGCGGGCCCGGCGGCTGGGGCTGCTGCGCGAGGTGCTGCGCGAGGTGGCCGAGGCCGTCCCCGGCGCGCAGGCGGCCGAACACTGGGCCCTGCTGGAGGAGGCCGGGCGGCGCGATCCCGGCGCGGCCGGCGACGTACTGCACTATCCGGCCACCGGAGTCTGGGCCGAGGAGACGCTGCGGCGGCTGCGCACACCGCACGGGCCGCCGCCCGACACCGGACACCTCGGGGCGCTCGCCGCCGCCGCGGCCCTGCGGGCCGGGATCGGGTTCAAGGCCACCCTGCGGCCCGCGCACGGACGCCTCGTACTGCCCACCCTCGGACTGCTGCGCCCGCAGCGCCCCGGCCCGCTCGTCGTCACCGAGGGCTCCTGGGACCCCGCTGACCCCGCCGCGCTGCCCCTGCACGCGCTCCCCGGCGGGCGGACCGCCCTCGACGACCTCGACCCCTACCGCGCCCCCGGAGCCGCGCACGCGGCCCGCCGGCTCACGCCCAAGGGCCACAAGCGCTGGGACACCCAGTGGTCCGGCGCCCTCACCCTGCTGCGGCGCTACGACACCGCCCGCGCGGAGGAGGCCGGCCGGCTGCTGCGCTCCCTCGTCCCGCTGTCCGGCAGCTCCCGGGCCACCGGCCGGACCCTGCCCGAGGCGGCCGGCTGCGTACTGGTGCGGGCGCAGGCGCCGCCCGCGCTGGCCGCCACCCTCGTCCACGAGGTGCAGCACGGGAAGCTGGCCGCACTGGCGCAGGCCGTCGCCCTGCACACCGCCGACCGCTCCGCGCGCTACTGGGCCCCCTGGCGCGGCGATCCACGGCCCCTGGAGGGGCTCCTGCGGGGCGCGTACGCACATCTGGCACTGGCGGGCTACTGGCAGCGCGCCGCGCTCTACGGGGCCAGGGGGGCGTGGGCGCAGCACGCCCGGATCCGGGCGCAGGTGGCGGCGGTGCTGCCGGTGCTCTCGGGGTGTGCGGAACTCACTTCCGCGGGGCGGGTGTTCGTCGACGCGATGGCCGCGGCCGAGCGGGCGATGGACGGCGTGCCGCCGCCCGGAGGGCAGAACGCGGCGGCTCGGGACGTGGTGGAGCGGGAGCGGGTGGCATGGTGCGAAGGGCATCCCGCGCTTGCCGGGTTCACGCTGGCCTGAGGCAGGTCCGCCCGGGCGGCGGCACACGGTCGGCCCTGCGGGGCGCGTCCCCTACCCGCCCTTCCCCCGTTCCCCGGGCTCCGCCCGGACGCGAAAGGATCGCCTCACACGCCGGCGGGGCTGGAAAGAGTCGGGCTGGACTCGGGCGGGGTGGGTTTCGGGGGTTTGCGGGTCATGTGGCGGACGTCCGGGACCAGGAGGACGGCTGCGGTGACCGTGATGACCAGGGCCGCGCAGGACCAGAGGGCCGAGGTGCGGCCGATGGCGGATTCCACCGGGCCGGCGACCGCCGTGGCCAGGGGGAGCATCGAGACCGAGCCGAACCAGTCGTAGGCGGAGACCCGGGAGAACTTCTCCTCGGGGATCTCCTGGTGCATCGTCGTCATCCAGCTCACGCCGAACACCTCGATGGCCGTGCCGCTCACGAACATCACCGCGCACAGGCCCCACACAGGCAGCGGCACCGCCAGCCCCGCCGAGGGGAGCGCGAGCGGGAACACGCACAGGGTTCCGACCAGCAGCAGCCGGCGCGGTTTCCACACCATCATCAGGACGGCCCCGCCGATGGTGCCGAGGCCGAAGAAGGCCAGGGCCAGGCCCCACGGAGCCGCCCCGCCCAGCCGGTCCCGGGCGACCAGGGGCCCGTACACCGCCTCGGCGGCGCCGACGACGGCCACGACGACGGAGAACTGGAGCACGATGCTCCACAGCCAGGGCCGGGTCCTGAACTCCACCCAGCCCTCGCGCAGATCGGCCAGCAGGCCGCCGCCGGGCGCCCGGTCGGCGACGTGGCTCACGTCGAGGAAGGCCCGCAGGGCTCCGGCGACGGCGAAGGCGGCCGCGTCCACGGCGAGGACCCAGCCGGGGCCCACCGCGGCGATCATGGCTCCGCCGAGGGCCGCTCCGCCGATGCCGGCGCCGTTCATGGCCATCCGGAAGAGGGCGAAGGCGCGGTTGGAGTGCTCGCCGGAGACGCTGGACAGGAGCATGCCCTCGGCGGCCGGGTTGAAGAAGGCCGTACCGGTGCCGCACAGCGCGGTGAGGAGCATCATCTGCCACAGCCGGGGCTCGCCGGTCAGGACGAGGACGGCGAAGGCGGCCTGCGAGAGGCAGTTGAGGGCGTTGGCCGCGACCATGACGTGGTGGCGGGGTATCCGGTCGGCGATGGCTCCGCCGATGAGCAGGAAGAGGACGAGCGGCAGCGTCCGGGCGGCGGCCACCAGGCCGACGTCTCCGACGGAACCGCCGGCCTCGATGACGGCGAAGGAGGCCGCGATGAGCGCTCCGTGGCTCCCGAGGTTGGTGACGACCGCCGCCGCCGTCAGCAGGCTGTAGTTGCGGCCGGCCCAGGCCGGGCGGCGCGATGCCTTCACCGGACGGAGGGTGTCGGAGGGACGGGCGGGGGGAGAGCTCACCCCCGGACTATCCCCGTCCGGGGCCGGGAATCCAAACGGATTACCGGCCCGGACGGTACGGCGCGAAAGGTCAGCCGGTGTTGAGGCGGACGCTGCTGAGGATCTTTTCGTAGGTCTCCTTGCTGACTTCGCCCTCGACGCCGGCGGCGCCGTAGAGGATCCAGCTGGAGAGGTCACCCTTGGCGGTCGTGAAGCTGAAGGCGATGGACTTGCCGTCGGAGGAGCACTTGTTCTCCTTCGGCAGACCGGACACGGTCGCGGTCGCCATGTGGCCCTTGAGGCCGGAGGTGGTGGTGTACTCCTTCGCCTCGGAGACCTGGACGGTGCCCTTCGGCGCCTTCTGCGCGTACGCGGCGAACACCCAGTTGCCGGCTTCGTTGCGCGCGGCCTCGGCGGTGTCCTTGGCGCCCATGCCGCCCTTGGTGCCGGTGCCCGCCAGCGAGGTCGATTCCTCCTTGCCGTCCTTGTTGGAGTCGACCTTGCACCAGTCCTCCTTGAGGGAGGCGGGTGCCGACATCATGACGAGGGGGCTGCCGTCGTTCTTGGAGTCGTCGCTGAAGCCGGTCGACATGCCCGAGGACAGGACGTTCCATTCCGGCGGGACGTCGAAGGCCGTCCCGTACTTCGGGTTGATGACGACCTTCCAGCCCGGGATGACGGGCTTGGCGTCGGCGCCGCCGCGCGGGTTGGCGCTCGGGCTCGCCGGGGCGGGTGCGCCCGAAGAGGCCGGGGCGGAGGGGGAGTTGCTCGGCTTGTCGTCCGCCCGGTCGCTGGTCTTGTCGTCCCGGGTGAGGACGAACGCCCCGGTGGCCGCCGCCGCCACGACGACGGCGGAGGCCGCGACGATGGCCACGGTCTTGGTCGAGAACGGGCTCCCGCTCCGGGGCGGCTGCGGTGCGCCGGGCGGCGGCGTGCCTCCCCACTGCGGTACGGGAACGGTCGGCGGCTGCTGGCCCCACTGCTGGGGGGCGGGCTGCTGCTGCGGGTACCCGTAGGCGGGCCCGGGCTGCTGCTCGCCCTGCGCCGCGGTCGGCTGCTGCTGGTACGGGTTCGGCGTTCCCGGCTGCTGCTGGTACGGGTTCTGATGCGCGTCCTGAGGGTTCTGTTCTCCCCCGGGCGGCTGCTGCTGTCCTGGCCACATGGCCGGTAACGATAGTGGGAGGGGAGACCGGGAGCCACGGCCGCCCCCGTACAGGTATGGCCAATGCCGCTTACTCGCGGGTAACATCGCTCTCCATGAGCGCTGAACAGATGAACGTGGGCGAACTCCTCGCCGCCACCGTGCCGATGGCCAAGACCCTGAACCTCCAGTTCCTGGAGACCACGCCCGAGCGCGCGGTCGTCCGGCTCCCGGACCAGCCGGACTTCCACAACCACCTCGGCGGCCCGCACGCCGGCGCCATGTTCACCCTCGCCGAGTCCGCGAGCGGCGCGATCGTCCTGGCCGCCTTCGGCGACCAGCTCTCGCGCGCCGTGCCCCTCGCGGTGAAGGCCGAGATCGGCTACAAGAAGCTCGCCAAGGGCGTCGTGACGGCCACCGCCACCCTCGGCCGCCCGGCCGCCGAGGTCGTCGCCGAACTCGACGCGGGCGGCCGCCCCGAGTTCCCCGTCACCATCGCCATCCAGCGCGAGGACGAGGCCGTGACCGGCGAGATGACCGTCGTCTGGACGCTCCGGCCGAATGACCAGGGGAAATGACGTTCTGCTCAGACTCTGAGCACATGCTGGTCACTTCCCTTCCCGTTACGCGGAGTTGGCACACGTAGCGTAGCGGAGAGGAACGCGTCCACGGCCGTCGAACCGCGATCACCCGCAGCGATCCGGCCGTGGACGTACCGCTCGAAGGTGATCTCCGGGTTCTCGTGCCCCAGCCAGTCCGCTACGTCCACCGGGGACTCCCCGGCCTCGATCCACCGTGTTGCGCAGATATGCCGGAGCATCTTGATCCCGTTCTCCAGCGAGGCGGCGTAAGGGGTGCCACCCGGCCCGGGGGAGTCGGGCATGACGCCGGCCTGCACGCATGCCGCCTTCCACGGACGCTCACGGAATCTCTTCAGATGGATCACCTGCATCCGCTCGTTGGTGAACATGAGCCGGACCACGCGCGGACGGAACTGCTTGTTTGGCTTGGCATCCGGGTCGTACCAGGGCAATGCCACCTCAACGGGTGGAAACTCCTGCATGTGCAGGCGCAGCACCTCCGCCAAGCCGCCGGAGAGCGGGGCGCGACGCACCTTCTCGTACTTCGGCAGCTTGAAGCACCACCCGTGCCCCTTGACCTCCTGTACCTGGCGCCGGATGTCCACCCAGCCGTTCACAAAGTCGACGTCATCGGGTGAGAAGCCGACTAGCTCACCCGGCCGCAACGCCGCGCCGACGCCAAGCAGCCCCGTGCCCCGGAACCGCGAGGGAAGTCCCCGGATCACACCCGACGTGATCTCGTCCGCCCAGACGTGCACGCGCCGCGACACTGGAGACGAACGGCGTCGTCGCGGCTTCACCGCGACCACCGACTCGGCCTTGCACGGGTTCGCGGCCAGCAGCCCGTCGTCCACGGCCGCCGTCAGCAGCGTCGACAAGGTAGAGAAGATCGACTCTGCATAGGCCGAGCTGGCATCCAGGCACTTCACGAAATCCCGGATGTGCTTCACGGTCAATGAGGCCACCACTCGATCTCCGAGGATCGGGTACACGTACAGGCGGAGGTGCCGCTCGTACGCCGCCAGCGTGGCGAGGTTGCCGTTCCGGTCCAGCCACGCGGTGCCGTACTGCTCCAGCGTGGTCCCCTTCGCCTCCGGCCGCAGGTACGTACCCGACCGCAGCTTGTGCTCGATCTCGCTCTTGAACGCGTCGGCCTCGCCCTTCGTGGCGAAGCACCTTGGGACAATGCGTCCCTCGTGGCGGAAGCGAATGCGGTGTGGTTTCTTCATCTCGACGCCGTGCTCGGATGACGGATACAGCGGGTTCCTGGCCGTCCCGCAGTTGCAGGGCACCATCCCCGGCTTGGGGCGGTTCAGGTGCCACCGATGGTCGTACCAGGCCAGCGTCGCCATCAGATGCTCCTCCTCGCGGCGCGCAGCCGCGCCTCGGGGTCGATTACTTGGGTGTGCGCCTTCTGCCACCGCTGTACGTCGGCCGGCCGGTAGAACACTTCGCGGCAGCCGTCGCGCTTCACGTAGGCGGGGCCTCGGCCGGTGGAGCGCCAGTTGCGCAGGGTTTTCGGCGCGATCCGCAGGAAAGTGGCGGCCTCGGCGCTACTCCACAGCTGATCAGAGCGGGGCATCCCGGCCTCCTGTTTTCGGACACAGACCTCCTCTGGACCGGGACTCAAGAGGTCGCCCCGGGACATCCGGAGCTGTGCAACAGGAAGCCAGCTTCGAGCGCCGCGCCCAAGCGCCGTTCACCCCTTTGCCAGCGAGACCAGTCGATGGTGCTGGGCTGCGTGACTATCCCGTCCGTGCTCGTTCCGGTCGACCCCTCCAGCCATGGATGCGGGTCGGATAGTCCATAGGTGTGACTTATTAACTGCTCAAAATTCACTCATGATTGAGTCCTTCCGATTCATCCGAAATGCCTGAATCGGAGGCCGCTCCATGCCCACGTTCGTCCCCAGCCGGCTGACCGCCGCCCGCACCCTGCGCGGTCTGACCCAGCCCCAACTCGGCCAGCGCATCGGCAAGTCGGGCAACGCCATCTACACCTACGAGGTGGGCCGAGTGAACCCGCCGGACTACGTGGTCGGCCTCCTTGCCCAAGCCCTCGGCCTCGGCGTAGCCGACTTCTACGAGCCCGATCCCGAGGACCCGGTTCTCCGCGCCATCCACGACTTCGACGGCGAGCCCTGGCTCACCCAGGAGATGCCCGACCTTGGCCTGTCGGTACAGCGCCGGCCCCCTGCTCGCACCCCCATCCCTGCCTGAACCCCCACGCCACTGCCCCCAGCCGGGCCAGGCCGGGCGCAGCAGATCGGAGTAAATCCCTTGTCACCCACGACTCTTCAGCAGCCGCGCCCCGAGCCGGAATCCGCCGAGCCGGTGAATCCGCGCGGCCTGGGCGACATGACCGCCGCGCAGGCCGTAGCCGCCCTCACGCGCCGCCCCGGCGTCCTGCCGCGGCCCGGCGGCACCAATGTCTCACTGATGCTGCCCGCGGCCTTCGTGGGCCCGCTGGTGGGCCTCCAAGTGCTCGGCTTCGCGCCGTCCGATCGCCGACCACGTCTCGACCTCCGGGTCCGCCACCTGACCGACGAGGGCGAGGTGGTCGAAGACGGTCTGCGGCGGGTGCACCACGTCCACCTGCTGCGCCAGCTCGGCGGCCTGCGCCGCGGCGAGTGGACGGTGGGCCGCTTCGCGCGGATGGCCCGGCATGGGGCCCAGTGGCAGGCGCTGCCGCATCGGGTCGGGCCGCGCCCGCGGGTGCGTACCGCCGCATGACGAAGGCCCCCGCGCCACCACGCACGGGAGCCTCGCAAAGCTTGACCTGCTGAACCTTTACTTAACCTAAGGAGATTCTTCCATGCGTCAAAATCCTAAGCAAACGCGCACTTCGGAATGCGCCCGACTGGGCGACGCCGCAGAGCGCTTGCACCGAATGGGCTTGCATCTGTTCCCCGCCGACCACCCGTACCTGACTGAACCTGCGTGCCTGCGCATGCACCACCCCGACCAGATCCGCACCGAGCGTGCAAAGGGCACCGCCCACCCGCGCGGCAAGCACCCGTCCGTGAAGTGGTCGGCCACGGCGTCGAACGACCCGTCGGCGGCGGCGCGTTGGTACGGCGCCGGGCTGCGCAACATCGGGATCGCCTGCGCGCCCTCCGGACTCCTGGTCCTGGACGACGACACCGGAACCGCCCTCGCCGACCTGTGCGCCGACCATGATCGCGACATGCCCCAGACGTTCACGGTCGCCACCCGGGCCGGCCGTCAGCACTTCTACTTCCGCCAGCCCCAAGATGTGCTAGGCAACGGGCTGGGCGCCCTCGCCGGCCGCGGCTTCGACGTCCGCGGCGGCGTCACTGCCACCTCAATGCATGGCGGCTACGTCATTGCCCCCGGCTCCCGCCACGAGACCAGCGCCGTCTACACGACGCTCGACTGGGACGCCGAGATCATCCCGCTGCCCGGCTGGATCGAGTCCCTGCTCCGCGCCGCCTCTCACACGCCCCGCCGCGCCCGTGGAGGTGGCCGGGTGGAGGCCTCGGACTTGGTCGGCGTCCTCGCCAAGCTGCTCGACCAGGGCGAGGGCAACCGCAACAACCTGTTGTGGTGGGCTGCCTGCCGCTGCGCCGAGGCTGTACTGGACGGGGTCGACGAGGATGCCGTCGGCGACGTCCTCGCCACCTGCGCCGAGCAGGTCGGCCTCACCGCCTGGGAGGCCCGCAACGCCCTCGCCCGCGCCATCCGTACCGTTGCCCGGGGGGTGGCGGCGTGAGCACCGACACCACATGGGCCGCGTTCGATCGTGCGGTGAAGGATGCGGACGCCACCCACCGCGTCCACGTTCCCGAGGTCAAGCAGCTGCTTGAAAGCCGCGGACTGCTCGGCGAAGGAAACGATTCTGCCGTCTCACAACCCACCCTGGGAGCGAAGACTGCCGATTCCGGGAAGGGAGCACCGAAGGGAGCAGACCCCCGTGTGCTGCCCTCTTCGCTCCCTTCGCCCTCTTCGCTCCCTTCACGGGATCAACAAGAACCGAAGAAGCCTTCCGTCCTCCGCGAGATCTACGGCGTCAAGTTCAGCACCTTGCGCACCCTGCGCAAGGACTGGCTGTGGGAGACGTCCACCCACAAGATCATCCCCACGGGTGAGGCCGGGTACGTCGCCGGTCCGGGCGGCCTAGGGAAGTCCACCCTCATCCAGCAGCAGATCGCCGCGCCGCTGACGCTCGGCACACTTCCCGGCATCTACTACGGCGAGCCGCGCAACGTCGCCGTCTTCTGCGCGGAGGACTCCTACGAACACATCGTCAAGCCCCGCCTTGAAGCCGCCCGCGCCGACCTCGAACGAGTCTTCAAGATCGCCGCACGCACGCCGGAGCGCGACGACATGGTGCCCCAGTTCCCCTACGACGCCGAGTCGCTAGAGGCATTCATCCGCGCGAACGACATCGCGTTCATCCTGCTCGACCCCGTCATGTCCTGCCTCGGCGCCGACGTCAAGCACAACGACCCCCAGTCGATCCGCCGCGTCTTCGACGCCTTCCAACCCGTCTGCGAGTCCACCGCAGCCACGCTGATCAGCGTCATGCACCTCAACCGCAAGCACGGCGAGGACTCGACCGCCCGCATGTCCGGCGCCCACTCGTACAGCGACTGCGCCCGCGTCGGGTTCGTCTTCGCCGAGGTGGAGGAGAACACCTACGTCGTCAGCCAGAAGAAGAACAGCTACGCGCCGGAGAAGATGCCCGATCTCGCCTACCACTTCGACTCGGCCGCGGTGCTCGCCGAGGACGGCCTGCCGGTCAGCGTGGGCCTGATCGTCATCGACGGCGAGTCGGACGTATCAGCTGACGACGCGCTGACAGCCCCTCGCCAGAACGCGGAGCAGCGCGAGGAGGCCACCGACCTGGCCGGTGTCCTGCGCGAATACTTCATGGAGCACGGGGCCGGCGAGTTCCGTGAGATCCCGGCCAGCGAGATCCCGTCGATCGCCAAGGCGATCGGAGTGTCGAGCGACCAGCTCAAGCGCGCCAAGCGGAAAGCCGGGATTAAGTCCGGCAAGGCGCAGGGCGCCTTTGAAGGCGGCTGGGTCTGGTACTTCGTCGAGCCGCAGGCCGACGACCGCCCCCCGGCTGACGGTGGAGACGACAAGAAGAACCCCACGAAGGGAGCGAAGGAGGCGAAGGGAGCGAAGAGTGCGGGTCACAGGGGTTCGCCCCCTTCGGCGCCCTCTTCGCAAAACCAGCGGAATCCGGCATCCGAAACTGACACTGCCACCCCGTGGGCTCCCCGAGACGGCATGCCCACCCTCGCCAGCACCTCCCCCGACAAGCTGCTGATGGCGGCCGACGTGGTCGATGACTGGGCAGCCAAGCACGCGCCCGGCTTGTGGGCGCCTGGAACCTGCGGACGGTGCCACCAGGACGGTCTCGCGCTCAACACGCAACACGAGGTGTGTGCGCGCTGCCTCCGGGAGCACGCCGCCGAACTCCGCGCCGCGGCACCCGAGTCCCCGGAAAACTCCGAGCCGGTGCCGCCGGCGGAGGCGCCGACGAATCAGCCGGAGCCGACGAAGCGTAAGGGCCCCGCCCCCGGCACCGGCGGCCGGAAGCCGTCCACCACTCCGCAGCAGGACGCCGCGATCGTCAAGCGTGCGCTTGACGGGGAGGCGTACGAGGAGATTGCCGCGGACTTCAAGGTCTCGATCGGCACCGTCAAGAACCGCGTTCGCGACGCCCGCACAGCCAAGGTGGACGCCTGCGACCACGTTCCTCAGCACATCCTTGGAACGACGACCTGACTGCGTGCTCCGGCCCGCTCGCGAACGTCACCTCGAATCGCGCGAACAGACCGGTGCGGGTGACGGCCCTTAGATGCGCGAGAACAGCTTGAGGAAGCGCAGCAGCTCGCGCAGCACCCCAACGGCTCGCCCTGCCCGCTTCGAGTCCGGGTGCAGCACCGCGACGAAGACACAGAACGCGATGAGGCTGCTCGTGTCCACGCATGGGCCACGATGCGAGAAGCTGGCGGCGCCACTGTTCTGTCGATGCCGCACACCAACGCTGCGACCCTGCGGGCATGACGATGAGCCAGCTCGGACAGATTTACGCCTTCAGGTACTAACGGCAGATGCAGGGGGAGACGACTGTCGGTCGCCTTGGACCGAGGGCTGCTCACGCGGGCGGCCTCACAGGACCAAAAGCCCCGAAACTGACTGCGACCGCACGCTTGGCGCTAGTCTTCGAAGGTACTGCTGGCCGCTTAAATGGAGGTGGGTTCGGCGATGACGGATGCTAACCCCTCACAGAAACTTGTGACGCGTTGGGATGTTCCTCAAGAGAACCTTCCCAAGCAAGTCTTGACCGCAGCGATGGACGGCCGCTTGTTCCTGTTGCCCGACAAGACGATCGATGGGGTTGGAATCTATCGGGACGATGTGGCCGGCCTCGTAAAAACACTGAGGCACAACGGCGTGGATATTGATTTCGCCTCGGTCAGGGAAGACCGGCGGTACCTCAGTGAATACGGCGCCGCCGGTGAGGTGGTGGCGGTGATCGCGCTTGCAGTGGCAGGGAACTACACTGGCGATGTCATCAAGAGTATTGCTCGGACAGCATGGCAACGTGCGCGTTCCGCGATTGGGTCCGCTTCTCCTGGAGAGGAAGTCGAGTCCGCGTATGTGACAGTCAGGATCGCGGAGATCGTAAGGAGTGATCAAGAGACTGTAATTCGCGGCCTGGAGATCACCAGCCCTGTGGCAGACATTGAAAGTCTCCTGCGCGGCGCACTTTCTGACCGCCATCCGACAGAACTATCTTCTGGAAGCCCGAGCTCTGCCCCTTCGGAAGACGCACCCGAATGAGGTTTTCGGGTTACATAGTTCGCACCGGCGTTCCCCTTCCTCCGGCATCAGGTCCGGCACGCATGGCGATGCTGCGCCAGGACGGCGTGGAGGCGCTACGGGAGTCCGCGCGCCTGTATGGGGAATGCTGCCGTAGCGTGACGCAAACATGGGGGGTGGGGCATTCGAAGCTTCCTTCGTGGGAAGCCACTACCAAGTCAATTCAGCGCAATGGCTTACGATCGATGGAATCTCAAAAGCAATTCCTCGTCAAGGTGTGGTCGCCTGCACGAAAGCAGCTTCGCCGTGAAATTAGCAGGCGGGCAAATACCTCTCCGCTCAATATTGAACTCCCCGCCCTGCGCGCCAAAAAATTTGACGTCCGACATTACGAAGTGATGGCGGAAGGGCTCGATTTGAATGCACGCGAACAGGGGCACGTTGATCCTTGGCAGGCCTTGGAAAGAACGGCGCGGGAGTCCCTCGTGCGGGCTGTCGATGCATTCAATTTCCTGGAGGATACAGACCTGTCCGAACTGGCTCATCAGCATGCCCATGGGGTGGCAGCGCTGGTGTGCGGAATCTTCGGATGCCGCATCGAGTATAGCGAAGGTAGCTATTGGGACACCTGTCGGCTCTCGCTGATGCATAAAAGGGTGGGAATGTCTGCCGGATTCACAGCGGCGCGGCGATGCTCCCTGTGTAGAGAAGATATTGACCTATGCCCGCACCTACTCGACACTCTTTATGAAGTTCGGGTCGAGCGTAGCCCCGATGGGACATGTAGTGCCTGCGGGCGCCCTAATTGCTTGCATGGCGATGGTGAAATTGCACGGGTTTACCCACACCCAGTGATGGATGAATTTAGAATCCATGAAGTGACTTTGGTGCGCAGGCCCAGAGACCCGCTGGCCCGCATTTCAAAACTCGAACTCAATCCTGGCCTTCTAGCCCGCACCTTGGGAGGGAATCCCAACGGCCGTGACGTCTCGTGCCACCGATGCCTCCATCCCTGCGCGGGTTTTAAGTCGACTCCGACGGGCTGAACGGCTAAGACCTGGACCGCCGTGCTTCAGGACGCCACATCGCGCTGACCTGCGCTGACGTCCAGATCGGGAGTGCAGCCCGTGCCTGTGGCCCACACATGGCCCACGGGGCGCTGCGAGAGGAGCCCGAGCCAGCGCTTCTTGCCAAGCTGGTCCCGGATGACTACTGGGACCGGAGGGATCACGTCCTGAAGATCTGGCGCTTCCGTCAGTACCCGCAGGGGACTTCCCCCGCGGACGCGTCGGGGAGCCGCTGAAGCATGAAAACGGTCTCCGCGGCTGCTCGGACGCCACGAGGACGGGTATTCCGGCACGATGGGTGCGGAGACCCTGCCGGAGCGCACCCGGCAGAGCCGGCGGCCCAAGGTCTGCTGGATTGGCCGACACATCGTCTCGTGCCCAGCTGGGCAGACGATCGCGTCGCCCAGCCGGCGCAGTTCATGGACCTGGCGTCTTCCACAAGGGCTGTCCGCAGCTACATCGCCTGTATCCAGAGGATCAGCAGCGTCACTGCTGCGGCGCCGAGCTTGAACGCGGCTCCGCGCAGTGCGTAGGGAGCGGCGTCGCGCAGGAGCTGGCGAAAGAGGCCGGATTTCTCGGCCGATGAGGTGCTTTTGGACATGGCGAAGTCTCCTTCGGTGCATGTGCGTTGAGGGTCTGTATTTCCCGGCACCCGGGGCTGACTGGAGGTTAGGAGCGGCGGACGAGGCTGGCGACTATCCGCGGCGAATCCCGCCAGGAACCGTGTCTCCTCGTGGCCACCAGGGGGCGAACGGTGTCCACCAGCTGTTTTAGGGGAGTGGCCTCTAACAGCCTCTAAAGGCCTCTAAGAACCTCTAGGTAGTCGGAGCGTAAGTTGGCCGGTTTGATGCGGTCATGGCGGGAGTCTGGCATGTCTCCAGTGCAGCCTCACGTCGCTTGGGGTCATATCAGCCAGCCGGAACAGGTGAGTTCTGGTGAGTTCCGGTGAGGCCGTCCGAGGGCTTCCGAGAACAGCTCGTCCGGAACTCACCGGTGGTGCGGCAGGGAGTCCGCCTTGTCGGAGGGGTGCGCCGACCGGTCAGCAGCCCCTCGGCTCCGCGGCCGGCCACTCAAGAAACGTTCAGGCCTTCCACAAGACGGTGTTGTGCTCCAGGTCAACGACCTCGATCCACTCCAACCGCGGAATGAGGCGCTCGACCACACGCCAGTGGGCACTGCCCTGGTTCCACTGGGACAGGTGCCATCCGTCAGGGCGTCGTACAGGGATGCCGAGTGACTGGTGGGCGTTGCTCGGAACGTGCTTCTTTCCCCAGGGGTGCCACTCGTGCGCGTCCGCCTCCGGGATCTGCACCTGGAAGCGGATGGGGTAGTCCGCCCGGAACGCCCACGGAAGGAGTTCGCGATCCTGCGAGTCGCTGAGGTGCACGGTCTTCGGTACGTCCCCTCCCGCGGCGCCCCAGCGGGGTTCCAGGCAGCCAGATGCGTCGATCGCGGGCCAGTGCTCGGGCTTGGTGAAGTGGTACAGAGTTATCGCCATGGCGGTGACTCTAAGGCTGCGTCAGGGCCGACTCTTCCGGCTCCGCGTAACCGCCTTCACCTGGGCCCCGGTCGACAACCTTCTCGTCATCGGCTAGGCCGGCGAGGGCGGCACGGCGACGCCCCGCCCGGATAGCGGCGGAGGCGGCCAGCCCCGGGCACGAGAAAGAGCGCCGGCCGCCTCCCGAAGGAGGGGTTAGGACCCGGCGCTCTTGGTGATCCCGGATACGACTCGCGATCGATCCCGACACTACCAGCAGCGCCGCGGCGGTGTCACTGCCTGAGGGCACTGTCAGCGGAATTGATACTGCTTTGAGGCCACGGCCTTGAATTGAATTCTGAATTTCTATTTGAGACTCCAGGTAGAGAAATCCCGAAAAAAACGGCTTAAGGGTGCCCCCGCCCTGGTATTAGGGCCGAGAAATTGCGAGAATGGGGTCATGCCCGCGTAGGACCGGGCCGACCGGATACGACGTCTCGCGATAGGGGTTTCTCGAAAATGGCTCAAGGTCCAGGGGGCAGCTATGCCCTGACACCGGCACAGCGCGCCATTGTGCAGCGCGCAGCGTGGGGCTTGCTACGCGTCTCGTACGAAACGTGGGCCCCGGACGTCGTCCGGTACTACTCACGCGAAGTTGATGTCCGCATCACGGGCATAAAGGGGGAGCGGCGCGGCGGAGTGCGCATGGACTCCGTGGAAAAGCTCATCCGTGAGGGCATACTCGCCCGTCCCCCTCGGGCCAGTTCGGTCCGCGTGACGGAAGCGGGACGATGCGCTCTGGAAGGTCTCCCCGTTCCGGTGCCGGTTGCCGTGCCCAACCCTGCGCCGGTCGAACCCGTCGTCGAGACCCCGGTCGCGACGGTGCCGGAGAAGACTGCCGCGCAGTGGAACGGCTTGCAGCGCGCGGTGGGAAAGGCGGTAGCGGGGGAGCAGGGTCACCAGCCGCGCCAAGTGCCTTTCGAGTCGACCGACGTACGTGAGGCATTCACGTCCGCCGATGGGGGACTCTCTTTCCAGCTCTTCCGCCTGCCCGATGACTGCACGTCGGAAGTCCTCTTGGGGGAGCGCGCCGAAAAGGTTGCGGCTTTCGAAAAGGCCGTGGCCAAGCGCGACAAGGGAAAGCCCGAGTGGAAGTCATTCGGCAAGGGCCACGTGAAGCTCAAGCCGCGAAAGGCTCCGAAGCAGGACAGGACTCCGGCGGACGTGCTCCAGGCATGGTCCGGGGAGGTCACGCACGAAGTCATATGCAACCGCTGCGACGGCGGTTTCGACTGCGTCTGTCGTGAGGACATCTCCGCAGTGCTCGCCGATATGGGCGGCCCGGTTGTCGACGCTGACGCGGTCGCGTCCGGCCGTGCGCGCCGCTCCGGCATCACCGAAACTACCGTGCGCCACGAGTGCGCTGATCAAATTGCCCTGGGGGAAGACGTGCCGGTTGTCGAGTCTGCGCCTGAGCCGACCCAGGGTGACCCGCTGCTGACCACGTACCCGCCGCTGGTGGGCCCGCTGCCGCTCTCCCCGGAGCAGGAGATCACAGTTCTGGAGCCCGGTTACGAGCGGGTGATCCAGTGGGGCCAGGAATGGCGGATGCACAGCAACGCCAAGGGGCGCGTGGTGGAAGTTCACCCGGTGGACCAGGAGATGAAGTTCCGTCATGCCTGCGATATCACCCGGTCACATGCTCTGGAGACCGTGATCCGCTGCGGTTCCTTCGCGTCCATGTCGTTTTGCGAATCCCGTGACGAGAACCTGGAACTTGTCGGTCTGTGGGATGAGACCAAGACCCGTTGCGAGATGTGCGAAAGCGGCTGGGCGTGGGGGCGGGGCGAGTCCCAGAAGCTCAAGGTTCGTGTGGCCGAACGCTTCGACGTCGCGGTGTGCGCCGGTAATTTCCACGGCGGTCTGCTGAACCTGGTCCCGAAGGAGTACACGGACGACTTCAAGACGGTGGACCAGGAGAAGCAGGCTCGCGCCGACTACGCCGCGTGGGTCGGAGGGACGGGGGAGAAGCCTCCGACGGCGGCGGAGCGTCGGGCGCTGGCCGAGTCCAAGCGAGGGACGACCACGCGCGAAATCGACGGCCACACCTTCACCGCGAAGTGGGAGAAGCACCAGTTCGTCATCAGGTACTTCAAGCACGCCTTGCAGGTAGGGGCGACCCTCGAAGACGCCTTCGGGCGCCTGGAAACGGGCCTGCGGGAGCACCCGGAGGACTACGCGGCGGAGATGGCGGAGCACGGTCCCAAGAGGGCGAAGAAGAGCACCAGCACGGGGGAGAGCAGCGTCATGGGCAGGGGCTCGAAGGCGCCGCGCAAGGTGTCGGCGGTCAAGGTCGGCGACATTGAGTTCAGCTCCAAGAACACGTTCCCGTGCATCGCCAAGATCATGGGGCACTCCTACGTGCTGCGGAAGCTCGCTGGGACGTTCAGCGCCCAGCATGAGCACTCGGACGGGGCGCGGCTGATCTTCGAGGGGGAGGACCCGAAGAACCGGTGCCGGACCGGCGGGGACTCGTTCCCCAACCTGCCCGCAGTCAAGCGCGCCATCCTGGCCGACGCTGTGGCCCGCGGCGAGGCCGTCGAGGAGCAGCAGGTGGAGCCCCCGGCCAAGGGGCAGCCGGAGCCGGTGGAGGCCGCGCCGTCGAGCCTGCCCCGTCCGCTGCGGCTGGCCCTGGAGCGGGAGGCTGCCGAGGAGCAAGCGGAGCCCGCCTCGGTCTTGCCCAAGGGCGTCCGGGTCGAGGAGCGGGCCGACGGCTGGGCCATCACCTGCAAGCACCATCACTCGCCGTTGGTCACCATCACGTCTGGGCTGCGGGACCGCGAGGCGGCCGTCGACTACGCGTGGTCTCACGTGGAGGGCGCACCGCGTCAGCACAAGGAGGTGGGGGAGCGCCCCATGTCACCCGTCGTTGCCGAGGCCGTGCGCGTGATCGAAGCGCGACGGCCCGAGCGGAAGGCAGTCTCCTGGGAGGCCATGCGCCAGGAGGGCGGCGACGCCAACAAGGTTCACGGGGTCATCGTCACGGGCGCCAACGAGGGCGGGGACTGCGACCTTTGCGGGCGCGGCTTCGGCTTCCTCGTCGAGGTCGAGTGCGAGGGCGCGCCGTACCAGGCAGACCGGTGGTGCCTCGGCCGGTACACCGACGTGGTGGAGCAGGACGGCCGCGACTTCGAGGCCCTCGCGTGCGAGTACGAAGGGCGTGAGTGGAAGGAGTTCGTGAACGCCGGGGGAGAGGTGCGCCGCGCGCAGCGTGCATGGGAGCGGCTGGAGCGGCTTACCTACATCGCGTGGTGGCTGGAGCACTTCGAGGCGGAGGGCATGGGGGGCGAGCTGCGCGACGGCGAGCACCTCGGGCACGTCGTCGACGCCAACGGGTCGTACGCGAGTGACGTGACCCTCGCCTACGGGCACACCTACCAGGCGAAAGACCGCACGGCGAAGGGCGCGCCCGTGTGGAACGTCATCCACCTGGCCACGGGTGAGAAGGTCATCCGCAGTGGGGACAGGGCCGCCGTACTGGCAGCCCTGCGGGCCGATCAGGAACGCCGAATCCTGGCCGAAGTCGCCGAGCACCAGGCCGCGGACGCCGAGGAAATCGGAGAGAAAATCCTCCAGGTTCCGGCCGGCGAGTCGGGCCCGGACTCTGCGCTTGCCGACACAGCCGAAATCCCGGTCAAGGCGCAGCCGACGCCGGGCCTGTACGCCCCCGTACTCCAGGTCGAGGAGCGCCAGGGCGAGGACGCCGACGCCTGCCGCAAGGGCGGTCACCGGTACGTGTGGCTGTGCGTCGAGGCCGAGGGCGTCGCCCGCATCCTGCGCAGCTATCTGACGTGCGCCTGCACGGGGGAGAAGCTCGGCAACTTCGGCCGGAGCGGGCCGTCCATGAACCAGGGCACGCAGCGGAAGCCCCTGGGCATCCGGGACGCCTCGAAGGCGTCCGCCTTGGGCGTCGCCTCCCGCAACAGCTACACCACGAAGGGGCCGTGGGTAGTGGTCTCCGACACCATGAAGCGCTGCCCCGTCGAGTGGGACCACGCCAAGCCGGTTGCGGTGGCCGCGGACCCTGCGCGGAGGGTCACCGTTTCCGAGCGGCTGAGAGCTGAACTGGAGGCCCAGCCGAAGGCGACGCCGGGCCACATGGCGGCGCTCCTGGAGAAGCACGTGGGGCCGGACTGGAGGCCGTTGGAGGCCACGGCTGACCCCGTGTTCGATGAGGTCGAGGAGGAGCCGCAGGCAGTCGTACAGGGCCTTGCACCCCTAACCCGGCAGCAGCGGGCGGCAGCGTGGCGGCTCGCGGCGGGGGAGCCCTCTCCGGCCGTGACCGTGACCCGGCTGGACGCGTGCGACATCTCCGTCAGTCTCAACCGCGGGGCGGGGTTCGTCTCCCTCGTGGAGCAGCCCGCCGTAGTGGCCGCGCCCGTCCTCGCCGAGCTGACGGTGGGGGAGCCGCTGCCGACGCCGCACCGGACCATCCCGGGTGTCTACGAGAACGGGGAATCGGTCCTGGTGGACGGCGAACGTCCAGCCACCGTGAGCTCGTCCGACTTCGGATTCGTCCGCGTCCGCTACGACGACGCCCCCGAACTGACGCACCGCATGGACCGGGCCCGCCTGGTCCGCGTCACCGGTGACGGCCGTACCCCGATCGCCCTGCCCTACCAGCAGCCTGCCCGGGTGTTCGTCATGGAGCCCGCCCCGCGCGACTGGTTCGCGGCCAAGGTGACACCTGCCCCGCTGGTCGAGGAGGAAGGCCCTGACTACGCCGCGATCTCTGCTGCGAACCGTGCCGCGGCCGTCGTCGCCGACGTCGAGGAGCACCAGGAGCACCAGGTGGACCAGGACGCCCCGGGCCTGACGTGGGCTGAGGTGTCCGCCGGTCTGGATGAGCTGTGGGCCCTGCTGGACGCGGAGCGGGAGGTGTTGGGCGCCGCGGCCCCGTCTGTGCGGACCTTCGAGGAGGTCATGGCGGAGATCAGGCTGGAGCGCGCGGAGGTTGCCGGTCCGGAGGTGGTGCCGGTCCCCATCAGGACGGGGGTCCCCGTGAGGCTGCGGCGAGACCTGATGAGCCTGGCGGCATCCACAGCCCTGGTGACGATGCTCGGCGCGAGCGTGGCTGAGGTGGTGGCGCCCAGGGTGTGACGCGGGGGACTGGCCGGGGCGAGTGCACCGCTCCGGCCGGTCGCGGGGGACGCCGCCGCGGGAGCAGCCTCCGAGGGGAGGACGAGCAAGCGGGGGAGGCCGGGCGCGCAGCGGGAGAAGTTCTTCCCGGCGGGGCGGGCCGGCCGCGGGAGCGCGGACGCTGTGGAAACCGCACTGCCTCGCGGACGCGAAATCAGGTTCGGGATCCGGGAGCCGAATCGGGGTTGGCCGGCTGCGGTCGGAGCGGGGTGGCCCCGACGGTGAGCAGAGGCTGGCCGACGTCGAGCCAAGGATTCGAGGCTGAAGTTTTCGCGGCTGAAGTATTCGCCGCTCAACGGACTCCGGGTCGAGGTACGAAACGGATGTTCAGATCATTCAGGGATCAGATGGGGTGCATCGGGCGCCGGTCTGCCCAAGATCCGGAACAGGCCTGCGGATGGTGACTAATTAAAGTTAGTCTGCACTCTGCGACGGGGCGTCAGGAGCCTGCCTGAATCAGGCAGTTAGAGATGGAGATGGCACTAGATGACCGAGTTGGAGTTGCGTGCGTCCGGGGAGGTCTCCACCGACCGGCACGACCCGAGGACCGATTGGCCCGAGACGGCCCGCGAACTCCGCGACTACCTCGCCGACATCTACGGCGAGACGGACCCGCTCCCCAACCTCGCCGGAGCGTGGGCCGCGGCCAAGCCGTCGAAGAAGACCCAGGAGTCCAGGGCGGCCGGGCTCAAGAGGTGGGAGGCGTACGCCCGCTCTACCCGCACGCACCCGCTCCAGGCACAGCTCCCCCTCGCCGAGGCGTACGCCCGGCACCTGGAGCAGACCCTGGTGACGCGGGGGCCGAACAAGGGCAAGCCGCTGTCGCCGGCCAGCCGCGCGAACTTCCTTGCCCAGGGCTCCAGCTTCCACGTCTACGCGGTAAAGCGGCGCTACGAAGACAACCTGCGGAACCCCTTCGACGGCGTGGACCGCCCCGCGATCAGCCCTGACGAGTCCAGCACCATGGGGCTGCTGCCCGCGGAGCAGGCCAAGCTCACCGAGGCAGCCCGCAAGCGCAGCACCCGCGCGCACGCCATCGTGCTCTTTCTCTATCTGCTGTTTCCGCGCGTCTCTGAAATGCTCGGCCTCGATGTCGAGGATATGCAGTACGACAAGGGGCATTGGACGGTCCCCCTGACCCGAAAGGGCGGGAAAAAGGAAAAGGTCCCCCTCCAGCCTGTACTCCTGCACGCCATCAACGTGATGCTGGACGGACGCACCACGGGCCCGATGTTCGCGACGCGCACCGGCCGGCGCATGGGTGAGAGCGAAATCTGGAAACTCCTGCGGTCCCTCGCCCGTGTCGCAGACCTCCCCCAGAAGGACACCATCAAGCCCCACGCCCTCCGGCACGGCGGCATCACCGACTCCCTCGCCCTGGGCGCCAAGCTCGAAGACGTCCAGGACGCGGCAGGCCACCGCAGCCCCCGCACCACCCAGAAGTACAACCGGCGCCGGGGACAGTACGAGCGCCACCCCTCGCTCCTCCTGGCAGGCACCATCGCGACCCCTGAGGAGCCGGAGCCCGCGGTGGTCCACATTCCGCAGCAGACCACCCGCAAGCGGGAATGCGCGGGCTGCGGCGAAGCCAGGGCCCTTACCGCCTCCGGCATCTGCGGAGCATGCGCGGCCCACGGGGTCACCGTGGAACCGCAGTTCACCTAGCCCAGAAAAACCAGCCGGCACTCCCCAGAAAATCACGAGCGGCCCCCTTCTGTCCGTGAAGGGGGCCCACTTTGTCGTTGCCAGTTCATTGAAAAAGCCCCTAGAAACACTAGAAACGCTCTCGGCAACAACAATGGGCATACGGGCAGCGCACGACGAAGGGGCCCTCCCGGTCGTGCGCTGGGAGGGCCCCTTCCGGCGCCTGTCACTCGCGGCGCCGCATCCGTTCCGCCGTCACCCGGCAGGGGCGGACGTGCACTGAGGGTGGTTGATGCAGCTCATGTTGGCGCCTTCGAGGTTCGCGCCGGTCAGGTCGGCCTCCGCTAGGTCGGCCTCGGAGAGGTTCGCGCGCCTGAGATCGGCGCTGGCGAAGATGGTGTGACGGCCCTTGATGTTGGAGAGGTTGGAGCCCTCGAAGTGGGCACCCCGGGCGTCGGCGTTGTCGAGGACGGCGCTGAAGAGGAGGGAGCCCGTCGCCTGCACGCCTCTGAGCTTGGCGTCGGTGAGGTTCACCTCGGTGAGGTTCGTGTCCGTCAGGGTGGCGTCGGTGAGGTCCGCGCTGGAGAGGTTGGCCCCCAGGAGGTTCGTTCCGGAGAGGTCAGCCGCGGTGAGGTCAGGCGTGACGTTGGGGTTGTCCGTACGCCACTGGTTCCAGTCGGCCACGCTCCTCTTCAGGAGGGCGATCTGGTCGGCGTTGCCTCGCAGCGAGGCGACGGTCCGGACGGCGGCAGCGGTGCCGGCGGCAGGGGCGGGGGCGGGCGTACAGATGGGGTGGTTGAGACAGGTGAGGGTGGCGCCTTCCGTATTGACGCCTTCCAGGGTCGCGTCTTGGAAGTCGGTCTCGTCAAGGTTGGCGTGGGAGAGGTTCCCGTTGGACAGATTGACGCTGACGAAATCGGCAGCGCTCAGGTCCGCGCCCGTCAGGTCAGCCCGGATGAGGGTTGCGCGGCTCACGTCGGCGAACGTGAAAGTGGCGGTTTGGAGGTTGGCGCCGTTCAGGTTGGCCCCGGGGAGAGTGGCCTTCTGGAAAACGACACCGATGAGCTGTGCGTTCTCCATCTTAGCGTCGGTGAGGTCGGCTTCCTGAGCGTCGGCGTTGTCGAGAGTCGCGCCGGTGAGATCGGCACCCTTGAGGTTGGCCTTCACGAGCTTGGTGAACCCGAGGTTGGCGCCAGCGAGATTGGTGCCCGCGAGGTCGGCGTCGGACAGGTCGGGCATGATGCTCGGGTTGTCCTGGCGCCACTGGTTCCACTCAGTGACACTCCTCTTGAGCATGGCGATTTGGTCGGCGTCGCCTCGCTGAGCGGCGTAGGCCGCGGGGGAGGCCAGCGCGCAGCCCGTGAGTAGCGCGGCGATCAGGGTATGGCGGATAGCGATGTTCTTTCGCATCCTGAATCCTTTCGACTGGGTGCGGTCCACGCTTGATGACGCGAACCACCCCAGGCCTGCCCGTCGTACGGGTCCCCCTCACCCTTGAGGGGTAGGAGGCACCCTTTTGGTCGCCGCCACTGCCCCGCGAAGGCAGCAGAGCCGGCCGGGCGCGGCTGCTGCTGCGCATTTAAAAAAGAATCACGGCACAGTGGAATTCCTTGACGCGAGGACACTGCCGCGGACCCAGAATCGACCGGCGCTGCCCCTACCTGCTAGAGCCTCCGCTCATCACTACTGGATGTTGCCCTGGAGCTCCACGCCCTGCCCGCTGTAGAGCGTGTCTACCTAGCGGGTGTGGTCCCGAACGGCAAGTCGCGCGAGCCCTGACAGGTATTGAACAGTTCGACCTTACAACCGGCCGCTTCCCGAGTTTGATGGGTGGGTATTTCCTTGGCGTGAGGGAGTGCGCGGTGCAGATCACGGCCCTGCGGTCTTTGTGATCTAGGGGTTTCAATCACCACCAGCCCAGGTAGGGTCAGGAAGCGTCCAGCGGCCTGTTGCTGCGAGGAGGCTTACTGCGGACGCGCTCCCCTTAAATGCCCGTTACCTACTAAGGGACAGCTTTGTCTAAAACACAGTTAATTCAGCTGCTACTCGTTTCGATCCTCTTAGGGCTCATGCTCCTCGGAGTGATACCCCCGGTCCTCTTCGACCGGCTACTCCTGATCTACTCCCTGTTCGCCCCATCCAATACTGTGGTTGTGATCCAGGCGCCTCCGGCCCCGCCGAATTTTTAGCCCGGCCAAGTTTCCGGGCCGCCGCCCTCCCACCGGAACATCCCCGTATCGGTGACATCGATACTGTCCCAGTCGGGCAGGCCGGCCCGGCGCAGGAACTCCCGCAGGTCCATCTCGCTGTACGCCAGGCCGAGGATGGTGGAGTCGACGTGCACGCGACGGCCGCCGTCGGCGTCAGGTTGGTGGATGACGATGCGTGGATCCATGGAGCCAGCCTCTAACTACTGCGGAGGGGGCGCATCCGGGGCGTTCGTGGCCGACCTGAAGGCGGTTACCCTCTCGACTCCCCCTGGGCCCCTGAAGTAAGGAAGCTCCTGACCATGGTCATGAAGTAGCGGGCGTTCATGTCGTCCGTGAGCACGGTGACATTGGCGCTCTTGGCATTCTCCTTCAGGAGCTTCACCGCGCGCAGGTAATCGCGCTGACGACTGTCGGCGCGAAGGTTCACGCCGTCGCGGGCGACCTCGCCCAAATAGATGAGTTCCGAGTCACCCTGTGTGCGCGACCATTTGCCGAGCTCGCCGGTGTGGTCATGGAGTGCCGATATGAAATGGGCCTGATTGGCCGCACTCACCTTCACAGGCTCTTCGCCGCACGCGGTGAGCCCGAGAGTAGCGGCCGCAGCTACCAGGGTGGTCGCAAGGGTTTTGCGCATGATGTGTTCCTTTGGTGGGGGGAGCGGCGGTAAAGACGAGGCAAAGCGGGGAGGGGTTGCCTCCTGTGCTCGGGATCACAAAAGGGGCTGTACCATAAAGTGACCGGCTGCGGCCCGGTCTGGTATGTGGAAGTCCATCGGCCTCGCATCCCCGCGGCCGTATAGCCGCCACCAAAAGCAACGTGCGGCATGCCGTTCCTGTCTACGCCGTACGTAAGGGCGCCCGGCTTCGTTGGCCAACGGGCGCCCTGCCTTTTGTCCCGAGGGGCTAGCGGTAGTAGTCCCCGTAACCCGCCGGCATGCCCTGGGAATCCTGGAGGCTCGCCTCACTGTGGCGGCTGCTGGGGCTGAACGTTCCCGCGGGACGCAGGGTCTGCTCGTATCCGTGCTCGAACTGGTCCTCCTCGTTGTGGGGCCGTCCGCTCAGCTCGCGGGGTACCCGCTGGAGGGCGGGGTTGATCTGAGGGTCGCTGAAGAACTGGCCGGGGCGGTGTCCCGGGATCTCGTGGAGTTCCCCTGTGTGGAAATAGTCGAGATTCACCGTGTGGCGGGGTTCCTCGGCTTCTACCCGCCGCGTCTCCTTCTGCGCGCCAATTTTTGTGTCTAGTCTCCAGCGCATTTGTTTCTCCCTTGCGTTTTCGGACTGCGTAGCCTCAGTATCCGCCCCCAATACCTGTTGCATAAATTCACCGCGCAGAATGGCGGGCATCTGATCTCGACCTTTTGGAGCGCACCATGTACGAATCCCAGCACGGCACCGTCAGCTCCGCCCTCCGTGGCGAGCCGCGGGACACGGAGACCATCCGCGTCCGCCGCTTCAGTGATGAGGCGATTGGCGGCGGCTTCAACGTCGCCGCCTCCCGGGAGGCCACCTTCGGCCGTGCCGTCGCGTCGTACTTCGCCAAGGATCGCATCACCGACCCCGCCGGAATGCTTGCCGGAATGGGCCGTAGCGGTCACGGGCAGGGACTTTTCGACAGCCTCGACCCCGCGGACCGTCCCATGCGCGCATATTCTGACGTGGTTTAAGGGGCGGGGAATGGTATCGGTGCGTATCCCGCGGAATCCCGGAGCCACCGCCGAGCAGCGGCGCCGGCGTCTGCTTGAGCGGTGGGCTGATGAGGATGCGACGCTTTCCGCTACTCCTCTCGCAAGGGCTGCTGCTGCCGTAGAGGGTGACGAATACGAGTACGAGCCACCTGTTCGCGGAGGACTCCGGGGCGCGCAGGAAAAGCCCTTCCAGCGCATCCACCCCCAGCCGCAGAAGGGCTGTCATTGGGCGGGCGGTGAAGAATTCTGGACGCCCGCGGTAGGGCCCGTCATCATCGACTACCACCTCGTCGCCGACCGCCACAACGGCAAACGGATCTCCACGTGCACGTTCGCCGATCTTCTGATCGTGGACCACACGCTCTATGGCTCCTGGCGCTATGTGGCGAATGTGTGGATTTCCGGCGCTGGTATTGCCGGGGCCGTCGAGTCCGCGGGGCCTGGATGGCGCCCCTACATCCTGCGGCGGTATGGCCGTGCACCGTGGCAGGCCATCCCCGGTGGGTCCGCTGTTCCGGGGTGGGAATACATCGTGGCGGGAGTCGCGGACGAGGGCGACGGTGCGGAATGGGAGCCGCCGGGGGTATCCCATGACCAGTGAGTTTGTTCGTGAGTTGCTGCGGTCCGCAAAGGGGGCTGGGTGCGTGCAAACCATGCCGCGATATTCCTTCCGCGGCATGGTTTGCGCGAGGTCGTGTAGTGGCTCCCTCGCTGCGGTCCGGCGTGGTCGGTGGGGTGCAGGTGTTGCACGTAGTCGGGGCCGCGAAAAGGGTGTTGCGCGAATCCTCTGCGGCCGTTGTGCAAACGCGGCAGGTGCGCCTTGAACGCGTCGGGCGGTCTACCCCGGGGCAAGAAGCTGCGATCGGCCCGCCTGGCCAAGGGACTGAGCGTCCGCAGTCTGTCCCAGGCCTCCGGCGTGCCCACGGCCACCATCTACGGCGCCGAACTCGGACGGCGCATGCCGCACGCCATCACCGCCCTCGCCGAGGCCTTGGGCATCCTCACGGAACCACCGCCGGCCCAGCCGGAGCAGTCCGGGCCGCGCCGGGTAGGACGCCCTCCCACGCCCCTGCCCGCGGACCTGGAGGACGACTACGAGCCGATGGTGCCGGGAGTGGCACCGCCGGACCCCGGGGCCCCCAGGGCCGTCCCCCGGACCGCGGCACCCGATCCGGTCCCGCCCGTCGACTGGCGGGACGTCCAACAGACCTACGAGCAGCGCATCGAAGCCGTCGGCAGCTACGGCCTCGATGACGGCCCGTTCGCGCGGAGGCGCACATGAACATCTTCCGTAAATGGTTCCGGCGTCATGAGCCCGAACACGAGCAGCCCATTTCGCTCGTGGAGGCCGAGGAGAGGGAGGCGTACCGGCAGGCCCTCGCCGATAAGGAGGCCCAGTTCCAGGCGATGCGGCCCTCGGTGAGCTTCCCCCCTGCGCCCCCGCCGGCCCCGGTTGTCCGGTACCGCGGGAGTGGTGATCCTCCGCCCGCGTATGCGGTCGTACGCGCTCCTGCACCTGCCCCCAGGACGCCTCCCTGGTGGGCGCCGGACGTGATCGACTGATGGCCCGGTGGAGGTGGCCGTGGGCGGGCCCGCGTATTGCCCCGCCGCCGGTCGTACGCGGACCCGAGCCGGTCTATGACGGGCAGGGCGTTCAACTGGGCTGGACCACCGGAGCCCCCGTGGAGTCCTCGGGTGTCCGTGAGTGGGACGCGATCGTGCAGGACGTGGGCGAGCGCCGGATCACGGTTTTGAACTCCCTGGCGAATCGCCAGACGGCGGCACAGCGGGCCGCCCGCGGCTGGGTCCTCCCGTGGAATCGGACCGCGCCACCGAAGCGGACCAACGAGGAGGAGCTGCCCGAGGCCGAATGCAGCTGGGCTCCCTGGTCGTACAGCTAACCCCGAACATCACCCAACAGAAGGAGCACAACATGACGCGCGCGACACTCGGCGAACCGGTAGTCAAGGACGAGACCCCGCCGTCTCCTCCCACTCCCCCTTACGCTCCCACCCCGCCGGTTTGGTACAAGGCATCAGCGGACGGAGCCGACACCCTTGCGCCGAAGCGCAAGATCCTTAAGGGCGATCCGGTTGCGGGTGGCTTCGTGAAGGGCAAGGAGATCCAGCTGTGTTGGCAGCTGCTGGCGGGTGCGCTCGCGGTGACGCCGACCCCGGGCGGGATGGGATCGAAGGGCGTCGAGCTGCCCCGCGTCCGCGGCTGGAACATCTACATCGGAGCACTGCCCATGCCCGCGGAAGGGCAGCCTGTACCGGTTCCCGTCCCGCCGGCCATCCCGTCCCTGACCCTGACCACGCCCGACATGGAAACCGTGATCGGCGGCTACTACGTACCGGCTCCGCCGCCCCCGCCGCCCACCCCGCGGGCCCCGCAGGATATCTGGACGTCGATCAAGCCGTCGACGGCGTACGCGATTGTTGTGGAGCCGATCAACCTGGACGGCACGGTGGGGCTCAAGTCCGCTGTCCTCCAGATCCAGACCCCGAGCGTCCTGCCGTCGGCCGCGTACAGGCAGCTCGCGCCGCTGTCGACGCCGGGGCCACTCTCGTTCCAGCAGGGGCGCCCCACCCCGAACCCGGCGTCGGGCAACCCGGGTACGTGGCACCTGGAGTTCAACGCGACGCACGGAGCTGCCTCGTATCAGATTTACGGCAACGCAAATCCCCGGCCGGGCATGTCGGCAACGCCCGGCCTACTCGAAGGGGATCAGCTGCTCGGAACTGCGCCACAACCGGCCGCCGTGGACTCGCAGGCCCCGGTGAGGGTGTCGTTCGATTCGCCGTTCCGGGCGGGCGACCGTGTCGAGTTGAAGGTGCGGGCGGTGCGGCCGGAGCAGCTGGGCGGGAACTCCTACTCGGCGTTCGCCTCGCTGATGACCGTGCTGCCGCGGACGTCGGCGCCCGCGCAGCCGACCAGCCTTCGCCTCTCCTCCTCGGTGACGGCCAACTCGGTGCCCGTCACCTGGAACATGGATTCCCCGGTGTCACCGCCGGTCCGGGAGTTCCGGCTGTACGAGTCGGGCACGTTCAAGATGGCGGTGCAGGCCCCTGCGACGTCGGCGACGGTAGGCGGCTACCAGCCCAGCAGCCCGTACAAGCTCACCGTCCGCGCGGTGTCGACGGCGGGCGAGAGCAGCCCCAGCAGTGTCCTGGAGGGCACGACCGCGCCCGCCTAGGCCGTTACCTTGGGATCTCGCCGGGCTGGCTCACCGGGTCGTCGCAGGTATGCATCTTGCGCACGTGCTACCCGACCCCGGTAACGGGATCGGCCTCACAAAGCGTCGCGGACCTCCGCTGGCAGGGCCTTACCTCTACGCTGTGTCGCCATGATGATCACACCGCCGATAGCCACGCTGCTCGGCATGACTCTTGGTGCCCTGGCCACGATCGGCGGTCAATGGGTCACCCAGAAGGCCACACGGTCCCGAGAGCGTGACCACAAGGTCTGGGAGCGCAGGGCCGATGCGCTGGAGGAGACACATCGTGTCACGCTGGCGCGACAGCGGGACCGGCAGGAGCTGTCCAGTACGGGGAAGCGTTCGGCGGTCCGGGACACCGCCGTTCAGGAAGATCAGGCGCGCCTGCTGTCGACGAAACTCGCGCTGTACGCGTCGCCTGAACTGCTTGCCGCCAATGACGCCTCCGTCAAGACGTATGGCGAATGGGTCAGGGCGGTGTGGCACTGGGCGATTGCAGATATCGGCGACACCCTGCCCACTGCCCCTCCGACGCCGGAGCAGGCCGCGGAGCAGGCAGCCGCAAAGGCAGCCGCGTGGGAGAAGCTGGAGCAGGCGAAGAGCGTTGCGGACGAGGCGGACAAGGTTCTCGTCAAGCAACTGAGGGCTGATGCGTCGCTGGTACCGCGCGGCCGTTGGCGCCAGCGCTGAGGCGCCGGCCAGCTGCGCGTTCTTGCGCTCAGGTCCTGGTCAGACGGCGCGTATGTCACCTGATGCCCCGGCGGGGTCCTGCTCCCAACGCCAGTAGGTTTCTGCGAGGTCGTTACGGAAGGGGCCGAGGCCGCAAGTGTCTGTGATGAGCCGGAGGCGCGGGTCAGTGCTGGTCACGCTCGGGGCTTGCGGTGGCGCCCGGTACCCGGTGCCAGCGGGTTGCGTCCGGTGATGGGGCCGGTGGTCTCGGTCTGGTCGGCGGGAGCGGCTTCGGGGGACGGGTTGAGGGCGCGGCAGGCCGCCGCGTAGTTCTCCACCATCGTCAGCGCCTGCCAGGCGAAGCCGTCCCACTCCAAGATCAGACGCGGGGCGTCCGGATCAAGATGGGCGGCTCGCTGGGGGCCGGCCCCGAGAGTGATGGCTTTCTTCTCACCGGGCTTGCGCAGGCGGCCTTGGCGTCGTGCGGCCCACCGGTCGAGCGGTTCGTCTTCCACGTCGTACCTCCCAGGAACAGGGTCAGCACCCTACCGAAACCAGGCTGCACCGCGCCCCGCTCCCGATGCTGATGGGGCGGGGCCCGGGTGTGCTGGAGCGGTGATCAGGCGAGGGACGGCAGGGTGCCGCGGTGCCAGTGGCCGTGGCAGAAGGTCATGGCCGGGTGCCCTGCACGATGAGGGTCCCGATGTGGCCGGGCTGCGGTGCATCGAGTTCGAGGGCCTGCACCTGTTCGAACCCCGCCTCGCGGAGGAAGTGCCCCCACGTCTCGGGCGTGTAGCTGTAGCGATAGGTGAACATCGCCGGGCCCGCGAACCCGCCCTTGTACATGCCCTGGGGGCCGTAGGCGCCGGGGATGGCGGGCGGTTGCGAGAAGACGAAGCGCCCGCCGGGGTTGAGGGAGCCGGCCACGAGCGGGAAGAGCTTCTCCGGCGCGGTGAACCAGGCGGCGCCGAAGATCGAGTACACGGCGTCGAATGTGGATTCCCCTCCGGAGAGGTGGGCGAGGATCTCCGCGCACACGAACTCGGCGCCCAGGTGACCGAACCGTTCGTTGGCCTGCTCAACCGCGACGGGGGACAGGTCGACGCCGGTCATCTTCACGCCCTGGGAGGCGAGGTGGGCGAGCGCGCGGCCGGTACCGAAGCCGATCTCCAGCGCGGTCGCCGCGTCGCCAAGCAGCTCGGGGCCGGGGGCGGCGGGGTGGTCGGTGTACTGGGTCCAGCGGAACACGGGGTCGCCGTTGGAGGCGTCCTTCCCCGCGCTGGTCGCGAAGGCGTCCCACAGCGCGGTCTCGTGTTCGTAGTTGTGCGGGGCGGCGGTCATGGCGTTGTCCCTCCGGGGAATGCGGGTGGGGCCCCGCCGTTGGTCCTGGCGAGGCCCCAGATTTTAGGGCTGGGCGGGCAGTCCGGCGGCCGTATCGGGCAGCGGCTCACCTGCTAGTGGGAGTCGGGGACCTTGCTGTCGCAGGGCGAGCAGTCGGCGCCGTCCTTGGCCCACAGCTCGGTGTCCGGGGCGAAGCCGATGGATGCGATGAACTCGGCGGTGTCGAGGACGATGCCGTCGTTGCGGCGCTGGATGAACGGCGCGTGGTGCTTGTAGACGCCGTTGTTGTAGAGCTTGAAGAACGCGAACGCGACGGGGGTGTCCAGGTAGATCTGGTGGACGCCCTTGTCGACGATCTTGCCGACGCCGATGTGGACGTCGGGGTGTTCGATCGACGCGAGCATGTACATCACCGCGTTGCCGAGGATGCGTTCCGCGGTCTCGCGGGTGTCGACCTCGTCCCGCAGCAGCAGCGCGACCTCGCGGTCCCAGATCGTCATCCCGGAGTCCAGGATGTTGATGGTGAGGTGCTGAATGTGCGGCTCGACCGCGTTGAGTAGTTCTCGCGGGTCGCGGGACCTGGTGGTGGTGATGGTCTCGCGCTCGGTGGTGATGGTCATGGGTGGTGCTCCTCTCGATCGTTCGAGTGGTGCATGTCGGTGGTGCACCGGCGACGCCGACGCCTGCGAGATCGGCGGGGCCGGGGGTCTGTGGGCTACGTACAGCGGGGGCATTTGCACGATGAGAGCTTCAGGGGTGCGGGCTCCAGGTCCGTGCCGGGTGCCACCTCGACGATCACCTTTGCGATCTCGGTGATCGTCTCCCCGGTGTCCGGGTCGATGGTCCGCACCTGCATCCACATCGTGCTCATCCGGGCGTCCCGTCCTGTTCGCCGGCCAGGCTGTCGAAGAACTTCTCCAGGCCGGACTCGGCGCGTTCCCGGAGGGCGGGGGACGGGTCGGGGGAGGCTTCGAGCTCGAGCTCGAAGGCGCCGCCCCTGGGGGCGCACTCGGGATGTCCCTCTATCTGTCGGGCGGGCGAACGGCGAGGGAGGGGCTGGGTCATGGCACGCTCCTGTCGGCGGAGGGGTGGGTAGGGTGCGGAGCCATGAGCGCCCCGTATGCGACGGAAGATGACGACGACCGGCCGGTGTGCGCGGTCTGTCCGGCCCTGAGATTTCCTCGGGCAGGTTTCGCCGTTGCCGACCGGCCGTCGCGGTGCTGGCCGTTCAACGGGGCTGACGGCTACCGGTACATGCCGGACGGAACTCCGGTGTGTGTCCACCCGGGGAAGATCGGTCTGACCCCGGAGCACATCGCCCCGCCGCCGGAGCCCTTGGAATCTCGACTCGCACCGGAGCCGGAACCTAGGCGGCGCTGGTTCAGGCGGCGGTGAACTCGATGTCGTGCTCGCGGCCGGCGCGGTCCATGCCGATGGAGGCGTACCGCGCCGTGAGGATCTGCACCCGCCGGTCCACCTCGCCCTTCGCCAGCCAGTACCGGGCCGGGGGCTCGCCCCAGGCGAGGCGGTAGGCGAGGTGCGTGAAGTCCCCGCCGTCGTAGTCGGTGTGCTCCTGGTCGGTCTGGTGGATCAGGTGGAAGCCCGTACGGCCCGCGATGCGGGCCAGCAGCTGCGGCTGGGCGATCATCGCGTGCGTCATCTCGTCCACCGGAACAGCGACCGGGATCTCCGCGAGCAGCTCGTCACCGGTCAGCCCGAAGACCGCGGCCTTCAGAGCGAGGGCGCGCAGCCCCTCGGTGAACAGCGGGGCCTTGTCGGAGTCGAGGTTCCACCGCTCGATGACGGGGAAGCCCGTGAAGCACTGCCAGTCGCTGCTGTACTCCAGCGTCGCGGCCTCGAATGCGCCGAACTCCTCGTCGGCCACGATCGCGGCCAGGATCTCCTTCGCGCGGTCGGCGGCCTGTGCGGGGGTGGGCATGGTGCTCATCTCGGTGTGCTCCTTTGATGAGGTGGTGCCCGGCCCCGCCACGAACGGGGTCGACAGCGGCGGGGCCAGGGGGGGCCGCCCTGCGGGGGCGGCGTGGTCTCACGGTAGGGAGCAGCGCCAAGCGCCAACAACGCGTTTGCACGCGATTGCAGAATTTCAGCTCAGGGAGTCGATTGCCCTGGAGATCAGGGCCCGCGCCCGTGCTCCGTGCACCGCCAGATCCTTGAACCTGTCGAATGCCTGCACGTACAGGGCGAGTTCGCTGGGCGACGTGACGGTCACCTGAGCAGACAGGAGTTCCACGTTTGCCTGCACGTCATCGAAGACGTTGAACGTCTCGGTCGGCCACATGCTGCGCTCGGCGGTGAACGGGATGACGCCGAGGGAGACGGCGGGTAGCGACATGGCCGAGAGAAGGTGTGTCAGCTGCTCGGCCATCGTTTCGGCGCTGCCGAGGCGGTAGTACAGGACCCCCTCCTCCACCAGGATCGCGAAACGGTGGTTCCCGGTGCGGATGATGCGGGAGCGGGCCAGGCGGGCCGTCACGGCTTCGGCGACGTCGTCGGGCGTGCGGCGGAAGTCGGCGACGGTGGCGAGCAAGGCGGTTGCGTACGCCTCGGTCTGCAAGACGCCGGGTACGACGCGGGAGGAGTAGGCCCTGAAATGGCGGGTGCGCTCGTAGAGGGGGACCGCGGACTCTTGCAGTCGGCGCAGGCCCGTACGGGTGAGCCTGCGCCACTCGACGTACATGGAGTCGACCGCGCGGCTTGCGGCGATCAGGTCCTCGGCCTGGCCGTCCGCGCCGCACGCGGTGCACCACGCCCGGATGTCCTTGTCGGACGGCGCGGTCTTGGCGTTGATGATGCGGGAGGTCTTGGCGCCGTTCCACCCGCACAAGGCCGCCAGCTCCTGCCCTTGGAGGCCGGCGTCCAGCATGATTTCGCGCAGGCGTGCGGCGACCGCGAGACGGGCTGTCTGGGCGCTGGAGGACGGGGAGGCGGGCACGGAGCGTGTGGATCAGACGATGTACTGCTTGTGCGGGATGCCGCGCTCCCAGACAGCTTCGAACGCGTCCGCGCACAACTTGGCCACGGCCGGCTCCTCGCGCATCTCCGGCCCGGCGGACGCACCGTCACCGGTGAAGTGGTTGAAGCGGACGATCTTGCCGTCGAACAGCCAGAAGTCGTTTCCGGGGAGCGCGATGTCCGACGCTTGACGGCGGGGCAGCCAGCGGACCTGTTCGCCTGCCGCGATGTTGGTGAACGTGCCCGAGTGCTCGAAGCGGATGTACTCGGTGACCGGTTCGGAGACGATGCGCGCGCGGCGGATCACCACACCCCGGGCGACGGCTTGAGAGATGAGGTCGAGCCAGGGCCGCCACCACGTCGCACGGTCGTCGGGGTCGAGCCGGACACCGTCCCGCCACGCCGCGAAGGGGCCTTTCTCCTTGTCGACTCCGTAGGAGTCGCGCATCTCCAGGTGTACCGCGGAGTGCTGAGCACCGGCCAGCAGTTCAGAGAAGCCCGGCACGTTCTGCATCGTCTAGCGCCTTCCTGATGATTCCCGCCATCCGGAGCGGGATACGGGTCACGTTCTCGTGGTTGGGGATGCCGACGGTGTGGCCGGGGACCCACTCGGTGCTGCCGATCTTCGTCAGCAGCGCCTCGCCGGGCTTCCAGCCCTGGACCACCAGCTCCTTCTCTTCGTCGTCCACCCACACCATCGGGCTCTCGTCATCGCCGGTGCTGGGGTCTATCCCGACGAACCGTAGGGGCATGGCGATCTCCCTTGTCCAGTGGATTGCGCGTATTTGCGGGTGAGGTTGGTCGAGAGCTGCGGGAGCGTCAAGGGTTCGAACCAGCCAGGGTCTGGGGGCGCTCTCCGAAACGACGAAGCCCCCGCCTGGTCCGGACTGCTGCCGGGGGGCGGGGGCTACGTGCTGGGGGATCAGCCCTGGTCCCGGACCTGCTCCGTGCTGCGGATCAGCGTCTCCAGATCCTGACGTGTCGGCTCGGCGGGGTGAGAGAGCACGGTGTACCAGTTCACCAGGGCGTCGAGGGCTTCATCCAGCTTCTTCAGTGCACCCCGGTACTCGCCGTAGGCGTAACGAGCATTCTGGATCGACTGCTCCTCCGGGTCGAACATGATCTCTTCCGGAACGAAGAACGGGTCGGTGTCGACCTGGCTCTCCCGGGTGTCGCGTTCGCACCACAGGGAGTACGCGCCGCGGGCGGCTCGGATGACTGCGTTGAACGCTTCCCGGCGTTCAGCGATCTCCCGGCGTCGCTCGTCGTGGTCCTTCATCTGCCGGTCGTAGGCATCGGCCCTGCGACGGTCTTTCTCCGCACCGCGTGCGCGGATGCGGTCCCCCGCGGGAGCGACGAATCCCTCGGCCACGCCCTGTGCCGCGCCTGCCACACCTTGGCTGATGATTTCCTCTGGCGTTCCCACACGTACCTCCTCTGTTCCGCGCACCCGAGGAGACAGGCTAAGCAGGGCGGCCGGGTGGAGGACACGGTTCCGGGTCGTATGCGGAGGGCTGGCCGCTGGTCCCGGAACGACGAAGCCCCCGTCGGGTCCGGATCACTCCGGGGCGGGGGCGGAGACTCACCAGCCCTTCTCTCCGTACGCCAGGCCATAGGGCGAGCAGTCTTCGCAGCCCTCGCACTCGTCGTTGCCGCAGTCGCCGGGCTCGTCGTCCTCGTCCTGCCGGTACTCGCCGTGGCGCCAGCCGGAGCACCCGGTGGAGCAGCCGCAGCCCTTCGAGCACTCAGGACAAAGCATGCGCAGGGTCCAGCCGCAGGTCTCGCACAGCAGGTCGTCAAGGTCGGGTGTCGCCGGGGCCGGCGTGGTCCGGGTGGTGTCGATGTCGGTCATTCGGTCGTCTCCTTGTTGTCGGTGGGCAGCGGGGTGCCCATGGCGGCGAGGAGTGCCCCGGCTTTGCGGAGGTGGCCGTGGACGTCGTCCAGCTCGGAGCCCGCGTCGGACAGGTGGCTCTCCGCCTTCAGGGCGGGCATCGAGGAGTCGCGGCCGTCTTCCATCCGCACCCGGCCCGCGCGTTGTTCCCGTACGAGGTGGTCGCCGAGCTGGTCCAGGGCCTGGGGGAGACGGTCCACGAGCTGGAGGAGGGACTGCACCGCGTTGCTGATCTCGGGGGCGGACAACGTCTTGGTGTTCAGGGTCAGCCGGTTGAGCTGGCGTACCGCCTCGGCGGCGGCGCCGGCCAGTTCGGCGGGGGATTTCTCCGTGGGCATGTGGTTAATCCGTTCGGGCTAGTTGGAGTGGCAGCGGCCGTACACGTCGCGACGCCAGCCGACGGCTACGACGGTGCGGGGCTCGGGGAGATAGACCACCCGGAGGTCTCCGGCGGCGAGACGGCAGGCGCGGGACCCCCCTCCCATGCGTTTGGCGCCTCGGGGGTGGGGGTCTTCGGCGAGCGCGTTGATCATGCGGTGGAGGGTCTGGGCGGCGGGCGGGTCGCGACGTCGGATCTTGTCCAGGGCCCGCTGGGCGGCGGGAGCTATGAGCACAGGCATGGGCGTCTCCGGTCGGGTCGGGGATGTGGAAGGGCCCCGCCCTCCGGAGTGGAAGACGGGGCCCTGCGGGGTGGTGCCGGGTCAGGTGCCGGTGATCTGTTGCCAGAGCCACGCGACGGCGCCGAAGGCGAGGAGAGCGCCGAATACGAGGAGGGCTGTCGGGTCGTCGGTGGCGCTCTGGTGATCGTTCTCCAGGACTTCGCCGCCGGGGACTCCTCCGCCGTGGCACTGGTCGCGGTGCCGGGTTCTGAGGGCGGATGCGTTGGCCTTCCCCATCCACCCCCAGGTGGTGTCACAGGTGCCGCAGCGGTAGCGCCAGGCCATCGAACTCCCCCTCGTCGTGGTCGTGTTGAGTGCTCACGCTACCGGCCGGAAGGGGTGTTCAGGCCTCTACCGGACCTCTACCCGCGATTTACATTTCCGCAGGTCAGAGGCTTTCTACCCTCCTTCTACCTTCCTGAGTAGACGTACATGGGAGGTTCCGGGGGAGGGGAGCGGGGTGTGGTCGGCGGGGATGGTGGAGTGGGGCACTCCGGGCAGGTTGACCCCCCTCACCTTCAGCTGGTTCTTGACCTCCACACCGCGGGCCAGGAGGTGGGAGCGCAGGAGGGTGGTGTCCCAGTCCTCCCCTGCCCACCCCTCCTTCTTGGCCCGGGGGAGGAGTGCCTCCAGGTGGATTCCGTTGCCGGTTCCGATGGCCTCGCGGAGCCGGTCGTAGAGGAGGATCTGGGCCTCTTCGGGGGAGAGGTCCTTCTCCCCCACCGGCTTCGTCTCGGCCGGCGCCGGTGGCGGCGTGGTTTCCTCCTCCCCCGCATCGTCTTCGTCTTCGGGCCCTTCCTCCTCGTCGGTGAAGTCGCCGGTGGCGGCGAGGCCGAAGCACGCGAGGGTCAGCGCTCCCGCGGCGTACCACCACAGATCCGGGTACCGCTTTCCGAAGATGACCACGAGGAAGACGATGAAGGCGGCGACGCCCACCCTGGTTGAGCGGGTCCCTTCCTCGATCACCTTGCCCTTGGCGCTCTTCACTTCGCCGCCTTCGACGAAGACGACGTGGCAGCCGTAGCGGACCAGCCACCACACGGCCCGTCCGAACTCGCGCGGGGTCGGGATCTTCACGTCGGACACGTCAGCCCCCCACGATGCCGAGGGCCGTCCCCACCAGCTTGAGCGGGACCCGCCACAGCGAATCGGGGGCGGCGGCCCAGGCGGACGCCATGAGCAGGCCGAGGATCGCGCCGATCGCCGGTGAGAGCTTGAGATAGAAGAACAGCGCGAGGAGGAACAGGGCGGCGAAGCCGGGGCCCATGGCGCCCAGCTCCCCCGTGCTGCTGACCTCGGTCACCATGTCGCGCAGGGACTGGGAGATCGTGTTCCAGGGGTCGCCGGCCCGGTCGAATTCCACCCCGGCGAAGATCCCGACCACCACGGCGGGCACGGCGGCCAGCCGCTTCTTCCCCTTGCCCTTGATGCCGAGGATCAGCACCGTCAGGAAGATCGCGGCCATACCGCCCGCGCCGACACTGCCCAGCGCGGTCTCAGCCCCGGCCAGCGTTGTTGCGTTGTGCATGACTCCCCCTAGACCGTCGTGGTCGTGGTGTGGATCAGGACGGCGAAGACTGCCGAGGACATGGGGACGGCCAGCACGTACCGCGCGGCCCCTAGCAGGACCGGCGAGAACGCCAGCCAGCGGGCCGCAATGCCCATCACCCGGCCGCCGATGACCGCGACGCCCAGGACGACGAAGCCGCCCAGGGCGAGACCGGTGTAGGGGCTGGTGGAGGAAGCTGCGGCGGCCTGCATCCACGCCCCGAACGTCTGCGGCAGCCCGACCGAGAAATCGCCTTCGAGCAGGCCGTACGACCAGGCACCAAGGGCAGCAGCGGACCCGTGCCACAACAGGAACTTCGTCTTCCTCGGGAGCTTCGCCCACCACTCGTAGACGTCCTCCCGCGAGTGGGGGAGCTTCTTCTTCGTCACCGGGGGCGGTGCAGGGGCGGTCTGTTCAGCGATCCGGGTCAAGACGTCGAGCATCTGCTCCGTGTCGGTCTTCGCGGGGATCTCGGGGGACTCGTCCGCCTGGTCGTCGTTCTTGGCGAGGCTGTACCAGAGGATGCGACGCTTCTTCTCCCCCCGCGCCTTCCTGGTGTCCGTAGGGCCCTCTGCGGCGGGGACGGTCTTGTCGCTCACGGGGCCACGCCCAGGCGCAGCAGGGCGGAACGCACAGCAAGTTCTTCGTGGTCGGGGACGGCGGTGTGGACCGGACCGGCGACCGGTTCCGGGGCCTGCGGCGCGTCAACGAAGCACGCGGGCAGTAGGGCCAGCAGGTAGCCCGTTGCGGTGATGCGTACGCCGCGGCGCCGTATATCGGACATCATGGTCGTGTCTCCCTCGGGAGGTACTGCGGCCGGACTCGGATGCCTGCGAAGCGATTTACCGAGTCCGGCCGATCCTTTTTGGATCCGGGCCGGCGGCCCGTGGCTCCCGCTCGATCCGGTGCGCTTCCCGGTGGGTGGCGTTGCCGTATCGAGCGGGACCATGAGCGTCGGTCAGGTGGTCGTGGTGGACGGGGCGGGGAACTCCTTTGCGGCTTTTCGTACCTTGGCCACGGTTGAGCCGTGTTGCGCCGCGAACGCCGTTTCCGTCACCTTCGGCAGCACCGCCCGGGACTGCCGCCAGGCCGAAGCCAGTTCGCGGCGCCCGTGTTCGGCGTAGGCGGACCGCCGGTCGTTGCCGAAGGTCAGCGGGGTCGTGGTGCGGTTGTCCTCGCGGGGCTGCTGTGCGGGGCCGGGAGGGGCCGAAGCGACCTGCGGGTTTTCCTCGGGAATTGTCGATTCATCGGCAGACTCACCCAATTGGGCGCCGGCCCCGTCGTGCAGGTTCTCGCGCAGGTTTCCCGGCTCGTCCTCGCACTCCTCCAATCCCTCCTCGGGCAGCTGCGGGACTCGCAGGGTGACTTCGACCGGCTTCGGCGGGGCTTCCTTCGCCGTGAAAGCGGTAAGGGGTACGGGCCGATGGGCGCTGTTACTTGCTACCGACGGCGCATGGACCGGCCGCCACTCGATTTCGATTCCCGCAGCGGCGAGGCCGGCGACAGCAGCCTCCGGGGTCAGCGCGACACCGAGCTTGGCCAGCCGCAGGGGCAGCAGAGCTTCCACCGGGGCCTTACGCCGCCAGGAACGCCCGTAACGGGCCTGTAGGCGGGCCTGGTAGATCAAGCGGTCCTGTTCCATGCCGAGGGCCTGTTCGTAGCGCCGAAGCTCCCACAGCTTCATCCGGCGCCACAGCTTGAATGTGGGGACCGGGGACAGCAGCCAGCGTGTAATGCGCACGCTGTCGATGTCCTTGCCCTCGGTGACATCGGCGATCCGGCCTATGGCGTGCCGGGCTGCTTCGACGGTGACCACGAAGAGGAGCGGGATCACCGCGTGCATGCCGACACCGAGCGGGTCGGGCCAGGCCGCGGCCCCGTTGAACGCGATTGTGGCCGCGGTCAGCATCCACGCTGCCTGACGGAGCAGCGGGAACGGGATTCGAATCCAGGCCAACAGCAAATCGAGCGCCAGGAGGACGACGATCCCCGCGTCGATCCCGATCGGGAAGAACAGCGCGAAGGTCCCGAAGCCCTTCTTCACCGCGAGTGCGCGGACTGCCCCGTACGAGCCCGCGAAGCCGATACCGGCGATGGCGACGGCGCCGACGGCGACGACGCCCACGAGAACCTGTTGGGCCCTCGTCATTTCTGGACGGACCGTCACCGGACCTTCCTTTCGGTGGTGCTGGGGCCGCCAAGTCGTAGGCGGCCGTGGATCTGGTGGTGCTGGCGGAGCTGCTGGATTCGGCGCCGGATGACCGTCAGGCGGATGGCGTCGGTGAGGCGCTGGTGGTCGTTCACGAGCCGGTCCCAACGTGCAGGGCCAGCCAGACCACGAAGAGGACGACGGCGAGATTTACGAGGACCGAGCCGCAGCCGGCCTTGTCGTCGGGGTTCACGACTCCCCCCGGAAGAACTGGACGGTGATGTCGTGGTGCAGCCGCCCGGCGGCGCGCTGCCGCTCTCGCGCTTCCTTGAGCTGCGCGGTGTGCTGCTTCTGGGCCGGGGTGATGTCGCGCGGGAGGGCCTGCGGAATGTGCTCCAGGCCGATCTCCAGCTGACCGATCACGCCGCGGACACGGGACCGGCGGCTCATCGGGTCCACCCCCGCACGATGCGCTCGGCGGCGGCGCGGGTGCGGGGGTCCCGTCGGTCGATCGGGGGTACGGGGGGCTGTAGGTTCCTCTTCACGACGTGCTCCTGTGTGGCAGGGGTGTCTGTCGGAGCCCCCGATCCCGCTGTTAGCGCAGCGGCCGGGGGCGTTCTTCGTTGTGGTGCGCGGTGCGTCACCCGGCCGGCTGCTGGCAGCGCAAGCTCGGCCGGATGAAGATCAGTTCATGAGCTTTCAGATCGGGCCGACCGTGAATATGAACCTCACGGCTCCGCCGCCCTGGTACATGACGAAGTGCATGATCTGGCCGTGGGGATCTGACGGGCACGGGTATGGGGTCGTCTCCCGGAACGGCAGGAATGCCAAAGTCCACCGCGTCATGTACGAGCTGGTGAGGGGCCCGGTTCCGGAGGGGCTGGAGCTTGATCACCTGTGCCGCCGGAGGGCTTGCTTCAACCCGGAGCACCTGGAGGCGGTGACTCGCCAGATCAACGTTCTGCGCGGAGTCTCACCGGCTGCGAAGCATGCCCTCGTGACGCACTGCCCGCAGGGGCACCTGTACGACGAGGCGAACACGGCTCCGTTGAAGCGTGGTCGCCGCGGATGCCGAGCGTGCAGCCGAGAAAGCAGCAATGGATACAACCGGGCCAAGAAGATCCAAGCGATGAGCGAGTAGTTCCTACGCGCGCCAACCGTCCCGGCCGCTGCATCTCTGCGCGGGGTCGATACCCCTCACCTCCTTCTCGGGGCGGTGGGACGTGGCGATACAGACGATGTTGAGTTCTCAAGGAACGAACGCTTCCTTTCGCGACCTTGTGAGCCGTTTCCGGGCGCTTTGCGTGTTTTCCAACTCCCGCTAGGCGGCGGGACGTTGGAACGAGTCTTGCGCAACATTGCTATTTTGCGCAAGAAGGTACTCCCGTACGATGTCCGCATGTCGAGCGAGAGCAGCGAGTTGCCCGAGACCCAGCGCATGAGCGCGGCCGACTTCCGGGCGGAGATCGTCCAGGTCTTGGGCGCCCGTGTCGCGTACGGCGGCGAGCACATCCGGGTGATGCGCTACAAGCAGGCGCAGGCCGTGGTGGTGGACGTGGAGTGGTATGAACGCGCCTGCCGCGCCCTCGGCGAGGAATCCCGCTTGGGCGAACCGCCGCAGCCGGCCACCGAGTAGCAAAAGTTCTCCCCCGGCCCCGGCTACCGGTTCGGCGGAGGCCGGGGCTTCGCTATGTCCCCGCGGACTGCCTCGCGGTTGAACAGGCCGGGCTGCACCTTCGAGGCATGACCCCAGCCGCCACAGCGGCACACACACGGGCTCAGCGGGTCGGCCTCCGCGCACGCATCGCTCGCGCACGGCTCCGGGGTCACCGCGGCGAGGGTCTTCGTCGTTCCGGTCACGGTCGGCGCTCCTGTCGTACGTGGCGGTGGACGTAGGCGTCCACGGCCTGGTGGTCGTCGCTGGCGCGGCGGGCTTCGAACGCGGCGTCGATCCGGTCCAGCAGCGGCATGCGGGCCTGCTGCGCCTCGGTGGCGCGGCGGGCCTGGGTCTCCTGCGCGGCCTTGAGGGCGCGGCGGATCTCCTGGGCCTGGGCCAGGGCGGCGCGGGCGGACTTGAAGCGGTTGTTGGCGGGCTCGGGCTCCAGTTGCTGGGCGCGCTCGTTGTCCCACGTCGGCTCGGTGGGGTCGGCGACGGGCCGGGGTGCGTCGGGGCGGCCCGCAGCCTGGGCGAGCTGTTGGAACCGCGACGGCACCGGGATGCCTGCCTCGTCCAGCCACAGCCCGAGCCGGTAGGCGGCCCAGCTGAGGGGGTGGCGTACGGCCTGGGTGCTGATGTGGCGGGTTCCGTCGGGCTGCTGCTCCAGGGCGAACAGGACGTCGGCGGCGGACCATCCGGCGTTGGCGAAGGGGCGGACCAGCCGGACCCGGCGCTCGCTGCTGATCTTGCGGAGCACCACGTGGCCGGTCAGCTTCTCGGCGACCAGGTGGGCGGGGGAGGTCTTCCTGGTGGGACTGGTCTCCCCTCGCCGCGAACGCGGCGTACGACCAGGGCCCGCAGCGCCACGACGCGAACGCGGACGGGGGAATACAACCAACTCCCTACGGGAGTGGTTTGGGTCGGAAAGTTCATCCACAGGCATGCAGTTCTCGACGGAGGCCGACGAGGAGTCATTTCCGGGGAAAACCGCAGGTCGGGTGAGGTCGGAAAGTTCCTCCACAGGCTCCGGGATGCCCAGAGCCTTACGGACCCGGCGACCGAGAGCGGCCTCACGGGCGCGGGCGTCGCGGCCCTTCTGAAGCGGGGTCCGCGCAGGGAGGGCATCGTCCAGGGCGACGGGGACCACGAGGGCGTACAGCGGTACCCGGGGACCTTCACCGCCGAGTTTGGCGTTCGCCTCGGGGGAGAGTCCGCCTTCGAGGGTGAGCAGCAGGTTCTTCGCGCGGAACTCGCGGAGGTACTTCTCCACCGAGGCCGGCGAGATGGATCGCGCGGCGATCATCGCGGCGCGCTCGGCGATCTGGGCGTGAGTGGCCCGCAGTACGCATCCGTCGATGTGGGCAAGCCCGTACAGGGCCATGAAGACGGCACGGCGGGCAGCGAGGCCGTCGGCGCGGGCGGTGGCGTAGACGTGCTCAACGGCCGCGCGGTGCTCGCCGGTGTCGGCCGCCAGGCGGACGGCGTCCTCACAGTCGGCGAGTTCGGGGCGGAGCAGGACCCGGCCGCGCTGCACGAGGTAGCGGGCGCGGGAGTGCTCGCGGGCGTCGGCCTGGGCGAACTCGGCGTCAGCCTGGCGACGCGCCGGAGGTACGTCGTTTGCGTCACGATGCGTCCCTGAGCGTCCCGGGGCGTCCCCGCAGGTGTCGCCGGGAATCCGGGGCTGCGGGAGGTATGCGGGTGCCGTGAGGTTGGCCGAAAGAAGTCGTTGGGCGTCCCTCCCGCACTGCGGGGTGTCGGTGGGACCTGCAATACTTGGGGCGTTCGCGCCGGGACGGTTGGGGTACCTCTCGGCGGCGGGCCCCTGAAGCTGCTGAGGCATTCGGGGGTACCGGGGTCCTTGGTTCGAAAGGACTCGACCGGGGCGGAGTTGGCGCTCCTAACCGGTCACGGACTGGACTTCGGTCCAGCGGAACCCCGCCTCATGGAAGGCCCTCACGCTGTCGCAAGCGTGGGGGCTTTTCGCATGTGCAAGGGCCGCCGTGGCCTCATCACGGCGGCATGGGTTCGCCCCCCTGCGCTCTGAGCACCACCTGGTCACATGCGGGCGGGAAACCCAGGGACGCATCGGGCCACTCAGGGACGGAAGTTCGCAGGTCAGAGGGGAAGTCGCAGGTCACGACCTGCGGAGCAAGATCCCAGGACCCAAAGGACCGTCGTCTGGACGCTGCGCCCCAACGCGTGACACCGACGGGATGCCCCGCCGCGTGAGGGCGCGCCCCCGGTGTTCGAGGGCGCGCCCTCCGTCGTGTGACGGCCCGAGGCAAGCCGGGACGGGGTCCGGCCGGCCCCGCTAGAGTCCCTCCCACGACGGATGGAGGGGGTCCCGTGACAGGCCGAGCCAAGATCAGCATCAGCCTCGACGCCGAGCTCGTGGTGGAGGTGATGGTCCTCGCCGGAGTGGGTTCTCCCCAGGACGCCGTGGAGGCCGTCGTACGGGACTACATCGCACGCGGCCACCGCACCGAGGCCCGGGTCCAGCTCCAGGACGAGCCCCGGCGGGACAACGACGTCGTACGGCAGCCGCCGCAGGGCTGAACCTCGGCGGCCCGGTGGCGCGCCTGAGACGGGCCCGCGCGGCGCGCGGCGCACAG
>NZ_JBSGXB010000026.1:0-43677 GCF_053609185.1 Streptomyces sp. NPDC054956
GCCCAGCAGGCCGCGACCCTGGCCGAGCAGCTCGCCGGGAAGCTGGAGCCCGCCCGGATGCACCTGAACGCCGCCCGCCGGCGCGACGCCCTCGACGCCGACGCCGAACGGGCCTCGGGCGAACTGCTCACCGCCCGCGAGGAGTCGACCGCGGCCCGGGAGAGCTGGCTGGAGCTCAAGGAGACCCGGCTGCGCGGGATCGCCGCCGAACTCGCCTCGGCCCTGGTCGCGGGCGAGCCGTGCACGGTGTGCGGAGCCGAGGAGCACCCCGCGCCCGCCCGCCCGGCCCCCGGCCACGTCGACCGGGCCGCCGAGGACGCGGCGCACGCCCGCTTCGAGCGGGCCGAGGAGCGCAGGGCGGAGGTCGAGCGCAGGCTGGCCGCCGTCCGGCAGGCCCGCGCCGAGGCCGCTGCCGCCGCCGGGGACGCCACCACCGCCGAACTCCTGGAACTCACCTCCGAGCTGAGCTCCCGGCACGCCGAGGCCCACGCCGCGGCCGCCGGACTGCACACCGCCCGCGAGCGGCTCGACCGCGCCGAGAGGGAGCACGCCGTGCGCAGCTCCGACCGGCTGGAGGCGGAGGTCCGGGCCGGAGCGAGGGCTTCCCGCCGGGAGGCCCTCGACCAGGAACAGGCCTCGCTGGAGGCGGGGCTGGCCCTGGTCCGGGCGGACGCGCCCAGCGTCGCGGCCCGCGCCGGGGTGCTGGAGGACCGGGTCCGCATGGTCACCGCGGCCGCGGCCTCGCTGCGCCGGGCCGAGGCCACCGCCGCCCGGCTGAAGGAGGCCGACGACCAGCTGGCCGACGCCGCCTTCAAGGCCGGCTTCGACACCACTGAGGAAGCGGCCGACGCCGTGCTCCCGGAGTACGAACGCACCGCCCTCCAACACCGGATGGACGCCTGGCAGGCGGAGGAGGCCATGCTGGCCGACCGCCTCGGCGAGGGCGACACCGCCGCCGCGGCGGCCCTGCCCCCGGCCGCGCCGGAGGAGGCCGAGGCGTACGCGGCCCGGGCCGCCGCGAAGCTTCGTACCGCAGGATCGGCCGTGGACGCGGCCCGCGTGCGGTGCAAGGACCTCGACGGGCTCTCCCGCCAGGCCGAGCAGGAACTGCGCGCCCTGGGCCCGCTGCGCGAGGCCTACGAACGCGTGGCCCGGCTCGCCGGACTCACCGCGGGCACCTCCGCCGACAACGAGCGCAAGATGCGGCTGGAGGCGTACGTGCTCGCGGCCCGGCTGGAGCAGGTGGCCGCCGCCGCGACGGTACGGCTGCTGCGGATGTCGGGCGGCCGCTACACGCTGGTCCACTCCGACGCCCGGGCGAGCGGGCGCGGGCGGTCCGGGCTCGGGCTGCACGTGGTCGACGCCTGGACCGGCAGCGAGCGGGACACCGCCACCCTGTCCGGCGGCGAGACCTTCTTCGCCTCGCTGGCGCTGGCGCTGGGGCTGGCCGACGTGGTCACCGACGAGGCGGGCGGCATGCGCCTGGACACCCTCTTCATCGACGAGGGCTTCGGCAGCCTCGACGACCAGGCGCTGGACGAGGTGCTCGACGTACTGGACTCGCTGCGCGAACGCGACCGCAGCGTCGGCATCGTGAGCCACGTCGCCGACCTGCGGACCCGGGTGCAGGCCCAGCTGGAGATCGTCAAACAGCGCGGCGGCTCCGTGGTGCGCCACCGCGCGGTGGCCGGGACGGACTGAGCCCGGGGCGGTGCCCGGGGAGGGGCTGAGCCCGGGACCGTGCCCGGGCTCAGGCCCGCGGATCAGAGCTTCGACAGCTCGTCCACCAGGTCGTCGAGGCCCAGCGAGCCCTGCGACAGCGCCGCCATGTGCCACGCCTTCAGGTCGAAGGAGTCGCCGTGCGCGGCGCGCGCGTTGTCGCGGCCCAGCAGCCAGGCGCGCTCGCCCAGCTTGTAGCCGATGGCCTGGCCCGGCATCGACAGGTAGCGGGTCAGCTCGCTCTCGACGAAGTCCGCCGGGCGGCCGCTGTGCAGGCCGAAGAACTCCTGCGCCAGGTCCACCGTCCAGTGCTCGCCCGGGTGGAACGGGGAGTCCGCCGGGATCTCCAGACCCAGGTGCATGCCGATGTCCACGATGACCCGCGCGGCGCGCATCATCTGGCAGTCCAGGTAACCGAGCCGCTGCTCGGCGTCCTTGAGGTAGCCCAGCTCGTCCATCAGGCGCTCCGCGTACAGCGCCCAGCCCTCGGCGTTGGCGCTGACGAGGCCGACGCTGGCCTGGTAGCGGGAGAGCTGGTCCGCGACGTGCGTCCACTGCGCCAGCTGGAGGTGGTGGCCCGGAACGCCCTCGTGGTACCAGGTGGAGACCAGGTCGTAGACGGGGAAGCGGGTCTGGCCCATCGTCGGCAGCCAGGTGCGGCCCGGACGGGAGAAGTCCTCCGACGGGTTCGTGTAGTACGGGGCCGCGGCGCCGCCCGGAGGGGCGATCCGCGACTCCACCCGCTTGACCCGCTCGGCGAGCTCGAAGTGGGTGCCGTCGAGGTTCTCGATGGCCTCGTCCATCAGGCCCTGCAGCCAGGCCTGGACCTCGTCCACGCCCTCGATGTGGGTGCCGTGCTCGTCCAGGTGGCGCAGCGCCTCCCAGGGGCCCGCGCCCGGCAGGATCTTGGCCGCCTCTTCCTTCATCTCGGCGAGCAGCCGGTGGTACTCGGACCAGCCGTAGGCGTACGCCTCGTCCAGGTCCAGGTCGGTGCCGTTGAAGTAGCGCGACCAGCGGGCGTAGCGCTCGCGGCCCACCGGGTCGGGCTGTCCCTGGACGGCCGGGGCGTACACGTCGCGCATCCAGTCGCGCAGTTCCACGACGGCGCCGGTCGCGGCGGCGGCCGCCTCGTCGAGCTCGGCGCGCAGGGCCTCGGGGCCGCCCGCGGCGAACTCGGCGAAGAAGCCGCCGCTCGCGTCACCCTCGGCGCCGGCGTCCTCGCCGGCCCAGCCCGTGAGCTGCTCGACGAAGGTGGCGGTGGGGCGCGGGCTGCCGTACAGGCCGCGGTCCAGGCCGAGCGCGAGGCACTCGCGGTAGCCGGCGAAGGCGGCCGGGACGGCGCGCAGGCGCTCGGCGATGGCGGCCCAGTCCTCGTCCGTGTCGGCCGGGGTCAGCGTGAAGACCTCGCGGACGGCGTGCACGGGGGAGTGGATGTTGCTGACCGCGCGCAGTTCCTCGTCGGCTTCGTGGACCGCGAGTTCGGCGGTGAGCCGCTCGCGCAGCAGGCGGGCGCAGCGGCGCTCGACATCGCTGTCGGCGCCCGGCAGGCGCTCGGCGGCGTCGAGGAGGGCGAGGGTGGTACGGGAGAGTTCGGCTGCCGCGGCGCGGCCCGCCGGGGAGAGGTCCGGGAGCTTGCCGGAGCATTCGGCGACACCCAGGTAGGTGCCCGTGATCGGGTCGATGGCGATGAGCGCGTCGACGTAGGCGTCGGCGACCTGACGGGGCAGCCGAGCGGAACCGTTACTCGTGAGGATGTCTGACATGCGGACATCTTCTTACGCGGGAGGGGTCCGCGTCATCACCAAAGGGGCTCAGCCTGCTGACGTAGGGGGGTGCAGGGGGGCGCGGGCGTGCGGCAGGGCCGGGAGCGGGCGCACCGCTCGAACTGACGTAGGGCATGGCCGGCGTACGACAGTTCGGGCGGTGCCCGCTCACCGGCCCGCGGCCGGACCGGGGCTCAGCGCTGGTTACGGGGCTGCGAGCCCGGCAGGCCGTGGGTCTCGCGCGGGAGCTCGTACGGCAGCCGGGAGCTGACCGGGGTCGCGTCCAGCCGGGCCGTGATCACCAGCGTGCCCTCCTCGATCTGGTAGTCGAGGGGGAGGCCGAGACCGCGCATGGCGGCGACCATGCCGGTGTTCGAGGCCTGGGTGACGGCGTAGACGCTGTCGCATCCGGCCTCGACGGCCATCGCGATCAGCCGGCCCAGCAGCTCGGTACCGATGCCGCGGCGCTGCCAGTCGTCCTCGATGAGCAGGGCCACCTCGGTCTCGTCGCCGTCCCAGAGCAGGTGGCCCAGGGCGACGAGCTTGCCGGAGGCGGTGGTCGCGGCGAGGGTGCGGCCGAAGCGCGGGCTCAGCAGGTGGCCGAGGTAGCGGTCGGCGTCGGCGACGGGCCCGTGGTAGCGCAGGCCCAGGGTGCGCTCCGAGCAGCGGTCGTGCATCGCGCGGGCGGCGGCCAGGTCGGAGCCGTCGGCGCGGCGGACGGTGATCTCGTTGCCCTCGGGCAGGGTCAGTACGTCCTGGCTGCGCGGGACGCGCGGCCCGAGCCGGGCGTCGAGCTCGACGAGCGCCCGGGCGCGGGCGAACTCGGTCGGGGTGAACGGCAGGTAGGGCCGCTCGATGGTGATCGCACCGCCGGAGGGGTCGCGCAGCCGCATGACCGTGGCCTCGAGGACCCCCTCGACCGGCGCGTCGGCGCCGGCGTTGGGCCGGCCCGACAGGGTGGTCGCCGGGATGGAGTGGATGGTGCAGCGGCCGAGCAGCTGGCGCAGCGCGAGCGGCAGCTCGGCGGCGTCCAGTGCGGTGCGCGTGGCCAGGCCCAGGACGCGGGTCGGGGTGTCGACGAGGTCGTGGGCGTCGGCCCGCTCGATCCAGGTGCTGTGGCCGCCGGCGCCGGAGATGGCCCGGGTGATGTCGGCGGAGGCCAGCTGCTGCGGGGCGCGCAGCAGGAACTCGTCGACCGTGCCGCCCTCGGGGAGCGGGTGCGTCTGGAGGGTCAGGATGTCGACCCCGGCGCGGGCGAGGGCCGTGCAGATCGCGGCGAGGCTGCCGGGCTGGTCGCGCACGGTGGTCCGCATCCGCCACAGGGAGGTGGTGAGCGCGGTGTCCGCGGGCTGGGTGCCGTCCGTCGTTGCGGCCTCGGCCGCGCCCGGATGGGAGGGCCCGGTGTCCGTGGGCGGCGGCGCATGGCTGTGGCGCCGTGCCCACCAAGTGTGGAACGCCGCCGTCACCAGGAGCGCGACGGCCGAGGCGACGAGCAGGATCGGGCCGCGCGGACCGTGCACGACGAGATTGGCGATGCCGTCGGCCACGGCGACGGCGCAGAAGAGGGCGGCGAGCTCGACGACGTCCCGGCGCCAGTGGTGGCGGTGGGAACGCTGGGAGGAGGCAGGAATACGCTCAGTCATGCAGACCACTGTGACCCAGGGGTGTTGCGTGATCACGAACGATCTGTGACCGACTGGTTAAGGATCCATCTGGCCGATTTCGCCCTGTTTTCCGGCTGATTTCAGGTGGAGGGGTCAGAGGCGGTTTCGGGGTCACCCGCTACTGCCCCACCCGTCCGGGCTGGAGCGTCCGCGTGAACAGTACGCCGCCGCCCTGGCGCCGCAGCCGCACGGTGAGCTCACCGCCGTCCCCGTCGATCTCCACCTCGCCGTAGTACGGGGGGTTCTCGGACGGCGACATGTTGGCGAAGGGCGCGGACTGGACGTACTCCGTCTTCGGGCCGAAGGTGGCGTCGAGCCGCCCCGCCGGGAAGCCGCCCGCCCCGATCGGGCCGGAGACGAACTCCCAGAACGGCGCGAAGTCGGTGAAGGCGGCCCGCTCGGGCGCGTAGTGGTTCGCCGCCGTGTAGTGGACGTCGGCGGTGAGCCAGAGGGTGCCCGTGATGCGCTGGTGCTTGATGTGGCGCAGCAGTTCGACGATCTGCAGCTCGCGGCCGAGCGGGGCGCCGGGATCGCCCTGGGCGACGGCCTCGAAGTTCACCGGCCCGTCCGCCACGACGATGCCCAGCGGCATGTCGGCGGCGATGACCTTCCAGGTGGCCCGGGAACGCGACAGTTCGCGCTTGAGCCAGGCCAGCTGCTCGGCACCGAGGATGCCGATGGGGTCGTCGGTCCGGCGGCCGGGCGAGTTGGCGTTGCGGTGGGTGCGCATGTCGAGGACGAACACGTCGAGCAGCGGGCCGTAGCGCATCACCCGGTACATCCGGCCCTCGGCGCGGCCGCCGCGCAGGTCGGTGACGGGGAAGTATTCGCCGAAGGCCTGGCGGGCCCGGCGGGCGAGGGTGTCGACGTCCTTCACGGTGTAGCGGGGGTCCTCGAGGATCTGCCCGGGGTACCAGTTGTTGCGGACCTCGTGGTCGTCCCACTGGGCGAGGACCGGGACCTGGGCGTTGAACTCGCGCAGGTTGCGGTCGAGGAGGTTGTAGCGGAAATTGCCCCGGTACTCGGCCAGGGTCTCGGCGACCTTCGCCTTCTCCTCGGTCGTGACGTTGTTCCAGAGGGTGCCGTCGCGCAGCGGGACGGAGGCCTGGATCGGCCCGTCGGCGTAGATGGTGTCCCCGCTGAAGAGGAAGAAGTCCGGGTCGCGCAGCCGCATTTCGTCGAAGACGCGGTAGCCGCCGAGGTCCGGGTTGATGCCCCAGCCCTGACCGGCGAGGTCCCCGGACCACAGGAAGCGCACGTCGCGGCGGCGGGAGACGGGGGTGGTGCGGAAGGTGCCGCACACCGGCTCGCCCGTGCGGCGCGGGTCGTCGGGGTCGGCGAGGACGACCCGGTAGTGGACCTGCCGGCCCGGCGGGAGCTCGCGCAGGGTGGTGGTCCCGGTGAAATCGGTGCCGGGACCGAGCAGTGGGCCGCGGTGGCGGCGCACCGCGTAGCGGAACGACTCGCTCGGGGAGGTCTCGACGTACATCCGCGCGGGCCGGTCGGAGCGCGTCCAGACGGTGGCCGAGTGGGCGGTGATCTCGCCGGACTGGACGCCCCAGAGGGCGCCCGGGCGGCCCGAGCGGACGAAGGCGGGGGCGGCCGCCGCATGCGCCGGGGTGGTGAGGGCGCCCGAGAGGGCGCTGGACAGGGCGAAGCCCACCGGAACGGCGAGCGATCCGCCGAGCAGGGAGCGTCGGGTGTGCGGCAGGGGTGCCATCGGTGCGTCTCCAGAGGCCGGCGGGGACGGGCCGGACCAGTGTGCCGCCGTACACCGGCCGCACACCGGACCGCCCGCGTCGCGCACGCGAACCATGCGTGAACACTCGTGCGCGCCCCTTGAGCGTCCGTCAGCGGATCACCGTGCCAGGCGAGTCGTGTCCTGGATGACGCGGGCGACGAGCGCCGGGTCGTCGTGCATCGGGACGTGTCCGCAGCCGGGGAGCCGTACCAGGCGTGCGCCGGGGATGGTGTGCTTGGCGCGGACGCCCTGGCGGCGCAGGAGCAGCCGGTCGCGGCTGCCCCAGGCGATGGTGACCGGCAGGCCGGGCACGTCCTCGGTGAACCGTACGGAACCGCCCGCGGTCAGGGTCGCCTCGAAACCGGTGGCGTCGCGCAGCGCGAGGGTCTCGGCGACGACGGCGTCGGGGGAGCGGCGGCCCGGGTGCGCGTAGATGGTGCTGGTGAGCGCCGTACGGCCGGCGGCGCTGCGGGAGAGGCGCTCCACGGCGGAGCGGGGCAGCGCGCTCGCTCCGACGCGCATCGCGCGGAGCGCGGCGAAGGCGTAGCGGCGTTCGCCCTCGGTCCAGAAGCCGGCCGGGGAGAGGGCGGTGACCGAGCGGACCAGCCCGACCCGGCCCATCTCGAGGGCGAGCAGCCCGCCGAGTGAGTTGCCGGCCACGTGCGGGCGCTCGATCCCGAGCGCGGCGCAGAGCGCGCCGAGCGCCGGGGCGACGGTGCCGAGATCGTACGGAACCCCGTGCGGCAGGGGCTCCGAGACGCCGAAGCCGGGCAGGTCGACGGCGATCACGTCGTGCTCGGCGGCCAGCACGTCGGACACCGGGTGCCAGGCCTGGAGGTGGTGGCCGATGCCGTGGAGCAGGAGGAGGGGCTCGCCCGCGCCCTTGCGCTCGTAGGCGGCGGTGGCGGTGCGGGGGCCCAGCGGCGTATCGATCGTGAAGGAGACCGTGGCGGTCATGCTGCTCCTCGTCGGGGTCGGGCGGCACGTGTGAGACAGGTTGTCAGTAGTCTCGCCCGCCATCGTTACCGTCCGGTAGCCCCTGGCGACAAGACTTCATCTTTCCCGCGGCCCGCGAACATCCCGTGAACGGGTTGCTACATATGCCCGATCTGCCCGACAAAGGGGCGAGCATTGGTCTTGACCAAGGGGTGGCGCCGTCCTATCGTCGCAGGGATAGTGCAGGAACCTTTAATAAACAAAGGCGCGGAACTGCCGCTGGAACACGGCGATTGCGGCGATTGCAGGAGGAGTCAGGGTGGGGACCACGCAGCTCGAATCGGTGCCGGAGCCGAAGTACTGGCACCTCAAGACCGTCCTCAGTGAGGCGCTCGACCAGGACTTCGCCGTGGGCGAGGTCCTGCCGAACGAGCGTGAGCTCGCCGCCCGCTTCGGCGTGGCCCGCGCGACCCTGCGCCAGGCCCTGGAGCAGCTGGAACTCGAAGGCCGCCTGCAGCGCCGGCGCGGAGTCGGCACCACCGTCGCCCCGCCGCGCGTGGGCGTCGCCGTCGGCAGCGCGTCGCAGCACGGCTGGCCCGGCGAGAGCACCGACGGCTGGGAGCCCGTGGACGCGGCGGAGGCCGCGCCGAGCGCCGCCGTCCTGAAGCTGCTCGGCACCGCCGCCGGCGAGATCGTCCTCGCGGTGCGCCGGACCCGCGTCGAGCAGGGGCAGGCCGTCGCCGCCGAGCTGCTGTACGTGCCGGCCGCCTCGGTGCCCGGCCTCTCCGCGATCGACGCCCCGGCCGGTCCGGCGCGCGCCCGGGCCGTCATGCGCGAGCTGCAGCGGCTTCCCCTCGACGGGCAGGACCGCTCGGTGGAGCTCGGCTCGGCCCGCGCCGACGACGCGAAGGAACTGGACCGCCTGCCCGGCGCCCCGGTCCTCCTGGTCACCACCCGCTACTTCACGGTGCAGGGCACGGCGGCCGTCTCGGTGGCCACCTACCGTGCGGACACCTGCCGCCTCACTTTCGGCGACTCGGGCGACGTCCAGATAACGCACGACGCGCGCGTCGCATCCTGATCCGCTGATCCGCTGATCCGCTGATCCGCTGGTCCATTGATCCGCTGACCCCGGGCCGTCGCACAGCGGCGGCCCGTTCGGCGTTGGCGGGGGCGGTGTCGCCGGGTCGGTGGTCCGCCGGGCCGGCGGCGGGCCGGGTCACCGGTGTGACGGGGTCCCCGGCGGCCGGCGCCGGTGCCGGGTCGGCACCGAACGCGCAGCGCCCCGCGGGGGATCAGCGGCGGCGGGTCGTGACCGTCTTCTCCACGGCGAACAGTTCTTCCTCCACGTGGTCCAGCGCCAGTCGCAGCGCTCCCGTGGCCACCGCCGCCTCGCCCAGCAGGGACAGTGCCACGCGCGGCGGGCGCAGGCAGTACCGCTCCAGTTCCCGCCGCAGGGGGTCCAGTACCCCGTCCATCCCGGCGGCCCAGCCGCCCACCACGACCAGCTCCGGATCCATCGCCAGGACCAGCGCGGCCACGTCGTGGACCAGCCGCTGGATGAACCGCTCCACCGCGGCCACCGCCCGCTCGTCTCCCCGCTTGGCCATCGCGAAGACCTCCGCCACGGCCCGCTCGTCCAGCGGGTGCAGCGGTTCGCCGGTGGTCGACAGCAGCTTCTCGGGCGTGACCTCGCGCCCCAGCAGGTGCAGCGCGCCGATCTCGCCGGCCGCCCCGCCGAAGCCGCGGTGCAGGCGGCCGCCGATCAGGGAGCCCGCGCCGGGGCTGAGCCCGGCCATCACGAAGACCATGTCGTCGGTGTCCGTCGCGGCGCCCTTCCAGTGCTCGGCGACCGCCGCGGCATTGGCGTCGTTCTCCACCTGGACCGGGCAGCGGAAGGAGCGTCGCAGCCGTTCGCCCAGCGGCAGCCCGGTCCAGCCGGGCAGGGCCGTGCCGAGCCGGACGGTGCCGTCCGCCTCGACGATGCCGGGGCTGCCCACGCCGACCGCCCGCAGGGAGTCCCTGGGTACCCCGGCCTTGCGCAGCAGGTCGGCCACCGCGCTGCGGACCCGGTCCAGCCGTTCGTCTGCGGACGCCGTCTCGGCGACGTCCTTGGTGCCGGCGCCGATGACCCGTCCGTCCAGCCCGGACAGCAGCACCGCGATCCGGTGCGAGCCGATCTCCACGCCGAGCAGGTGCCCGGCCTCGGTGCGGAACCTGAACCGTCTCGCGGGCCGCCCCTGACGTCGAGCGCCCTCCTCCGCACCGGCCTCGACGACGAGCCCGGTGCCGATGAGCCCCTCGACCACGCCCTCGACGGTCGGCCGGGAAAGCCCGGTCACCCGAGTGAGGTCGGTGAGGGTCGGCGATTCGGCCGCGCGCAGTGCACGCAGCACCACGGCGGAGTTGATCCGCCGGAGCAGAGAGGGGTCCCCGCCGGTCAGCTGCCCCAACGTGTGTCCTCCCAGCTAGCGAGCTTGTCAGCCGGATCGTACTGCGGACCCGGGGCAACGGCGAGAAGCAGCCCCCCATCGGCCGGAACCCGCCCTTCCCCTACTGCGTGCCACCGACGGTCACGCAGGGGCGACGAACCCCGACTCGTAGGCGGTGATCACGGCCTGGGTCCGGTCCCGAGCGCCCAGCTTTCCCAGGACCGCGCTCACGTGCGTCTTGACCGTCTCGGTCCCGACGATCAGCTCGCGGGCGATCTCGATGTTGGTCAGGCCCTTCGCCATCAGCCGCAGGACGGCCTCCTCGCGCTCGGTCAGGGCGGCCCGGTCCAGAACCTTGCGGGCCTGCCGGTTCCCGTACTCGGCCGCGAGCGCCCGTACCGCCGCGGGGAACAGCAGGGTCTCGCCCTCCGCCACCAGCCGGACCGCGTGCACGATCTCCGACGGGCGCGCCCGCTTCAGCAGGAACCCGTCCGCCCCGGCCCGCAGCGCCTGGTAGACGTACTCGTCGTTCTCGAAGGTGGTGACCACGAGGATCTTCGGCGGCGAGTCCACCGTCCGCAGGACGGCCTTCGTCGCCTCGATCCCGTCGAGCAGCGGCATCCGGACGTCCATCGCCACCACGTCCGGGCGCAGTTGCCGCACGAGGGGGACCACCGAGGCGCCGTCGGCGGCCTCACCGACCACCTCGATGTCGGGCTGGGCGTCCAGGACGGCGCGCAGACCCGCGCGCACCAGGGGTTCGTCGTCGACGAGCAGAACGGTAACCGGCATCCGGTCAGCGTATTCGTTCCAGCGGAAGCCGCGCGCGCACCCGCCAACCCCCCTTGTGCAGACCGGTCTCGACGTTCCCGCCGAGCAGCGCGGCCCGCTCCCGCATTCCGCGCAGTCCGCTCCCGCTGCCGGCCATGACGGTCGGCCGCTCCGGCACCGGATTGGTCACCTCCAGGTCCAGCCGGTCGGCGACCACGGCGATCCTCACCCGCACCGGTACGGGGCCGCAGTGCCGCAGCACGTTGGTGAGCGCCTCCTGGAGGATGCGGTACCCCTCCTGGGTGACGGGCCCCGGCAACTGCTCCAGGGGGCCGACCAGTTCCGCGTCGACTTCCGAGCCGGAGGCCCGCGCGGATTCGAGGAGCCGGTCCGCCTCCGCCAGCGTCGGCCGCTGGGAGGGCCGTTGACCGGACTCGCGCAGGACCAGCAGGACCCGCTCCAGGTCCTCCAGCGCCGCCCTGCCCGTCTCCTCGATCGCGCTCAGCGCGCGGTCGGTGAACTCCGGGTCGCCGGCCGCCCGCGCGGCCCCCGCCTGGACCACGGCCACGGTCAGCGCGTGGCCGATCGAATCGTGCAGCTCCCGTGCGATGCGGGTCCGTTCCAGCAGCTGCTCGGTACGCGCCTCCAGGGCGGTGAGCCGCTCGGCGGCCGAAGGGCCGAGCAGGCGACGGGCGATGACGGTGACCAGATCGCCGAGCAGGACCACGATGACGATCAGCAGCACCAGGGGCACCGGAGCCAGCAGCCAAGCCGCCCAGGACGGAAGGTCGAAGGGCAGGAAGCTGTCCTCGATGTGCGTGCCCCCGATCGCGAAGCTGATCAGATCGACCGTCAGGACGGGCAGCTTCACGCTGGCGGCGACGGTGACCGTCGCGAGGACGAGCCGTGTCTCCAGCCACAACAGGGTCCGCCAGCGGTCACTCCACTTCTTTGACGCCACGGTGCTGAAGCCCGCGCCCTCGACGTCGCCCCGGTCGTGCGGAGTCAGCAGGAACTGGGCCTGGAGCCCTTCGGCCAGCCGCATCCAGGGCAGCAGCCCCAGCGGTATGACGAGGAGCAGTGGCATCCACGGAGCCTCGGGCCCTATGAACATCCACACGGCCAGCATGAGCATGGGCACACACAGGTGCACCCAGCGTGAGTAGGTCACGGGTCGTAGAGCGGCGCGGATCAGACGGTGCATCCCCTCATCGTGGCAGCTCACGGCGGGGTGGCGGCTCCCCCACGTGGGGGAGGCGAAACCCTCGCTCGGGGGAGGAGGAGGGGTGGGGGCGACGGCGAACCTTGAGGCATGAACAGCATCGAGATCCGAGAACTGACCAAGGAGTTCGGCCGCACCCGGGCCGTGGACCACCTCACCTTCGATGTCCTGCCCGGCCGCGTCACCGGGTTCCTGGGACCCAACGGCGCCGGCAAGTCCACCACGATGAGGCTGCTGCTGGGGCTGGACCGGATCACCTCCGGAACGGCCACCATCGGGGGCCGCCGGTTCGCCGAGCTGTCCGACCCCCTCCACCACGTGGGAGCCCTGCTCGACGCGCAGTCGGCGCACGGCGGCCGCACGGCCAGGGACCACCTCCGCCTCCTCGCGGCGGCCGGACGTCTCCCGAAGAGCCGGGTGGAAGCGGTCCTGGAGCAGGCGGGGATCGCCGCCGCGGCCAAGCGGCGGATCAAGACCTTCTCACTGGGCATGCGTCAGCGCCTGGGCATAGCGGCGGCGCTGCTCGGAGACCCCGGTGTGCTGCTGCTCGACGAGCCGACCAACGGGCTCGACCCCGAGGGCATCATCTGGATCCGCGAGCTCATGCGCTCCCTGGCCGCCGAGGGGCGCACGGTCCTCGTCTCCAGCCACCTGATGACCGAGACCGCCGCCCTCGCCGACCACCTGGTCGTACTCGGGCAGGGCAGGCTGCTGGCCGACATGTCGATGGAGGACTTCATCGACGCCCGCAGCACCCCGAGGGTCCGGCTGCGCACCAGCGACCCGGTCCGGCTGGGATCGGTCCTCGCCCGCGAGGGCCTGGAGCTGGTCACCGCCGAGGGCGGGCGGTGGACGGTCGAGGGCATACGGGCCGAGCAGCTCGGCGCCGTGGCCGCCCGTGAAGGCATTCCGATGCTGGAACTGGTGGACGAGCGGGCCTCGCTGGAGCAGGCCTATCTCGATCTGACCGCCGAACACGCCCAGTTCGCCGCCACCCGCTGACGTGAACCCCTTCAAGGAGGCTTCGCCATGAGCACCGCTCTGCCCACCGTCCCCGTCCTGCACTCGGAATGGATCAAGATACGGTCCCTGCGCGGTACCTTCGGGGCGCTGATAGCCGTCCTCGTCGCCACCGCCGGGATACAGACCCTGACGGCCGCGCTGATCGGGGACGGGGAGCCCGGCAGCTTGGGGAGCGATCCGCTCCTCGCGGCCTTCTACGGAGTCAACTTCGGGCAGATCGCCGCCTTCGCGTTCGGCGCGACGGCGCTGTCCTCCGAATTCCACAACGGTGCCCTGCGCACGTCGTTGACCGCGGTGCCGAGCCGTGCGCGGCTCTACCTGTCGAAGATGGCGGTGGTCGGCGGACTGGCCTTCCTGGCCGGCCAGCTCGCCGCCCTGGCCGCCTTCGCCGGCGGGCAGGCGTTCATGGGGCCCAACGCGCTGGAGCTGGGCAGCACGGGTACCTACCGTGGGGTCTTCGGGTGCGGCCTGTACCTCACGCTGATGGCCCTGCTGGCCGCCGGACTGACCGCGGTGCTGCGCAGTGCGACGGCCGTACTGAGCCTGCTCATACCCTTCGTGCTGATGGTGTCGTTCGTGCTCGGCGAGGCCTCCGAGGGCATAGCCCGGTTCCTGCCGGACCGGGCGGGCCAGATGGTGATGCGGCTGGAGTCGTCGGCCGGCCTCGGCCCGTGGACCGGTCTCGGGGTACTGGCCCTGTGGGCGCTGGCCGCGGTGGCCGGCGGATGGCTGGCGATGCGGCGCCGGGACGCCTGACGCCGTGCCGAGCCGGCCGGGGCGGCCGGGCGGTGGTCAGGACTCGGCGATGAGCGCGGGGAGTGCGCGCATGTCGTGGAAGACGACGGTGCCGGGGCCTTCGAGCTGATCGGCGCGGGTCAGCCCGCCGGCGTAGCCGAAGGCCCGCATGCCGGCGGCGCGGGCCGCCTCGACGCCGGGCCTGCTGTCCTCGACGACCGCACAGGCGGCGGGGTCGACGCCCATCCGCCGGGCGGCGTGCAGGAACAGGTCCGGGGCGGGTTTTCCGCGGGAGACCTCCGTGGCGCTGTGAATGCGGCCCTCGAAGCGTTCGTAGAGGCCGGTGCGGCCGAGGGTGTGGCGCATCTTCTCGTGCGAGCCGCTGGAGGCGACACAGGTGGGCAGAGCGAGCGCGTCGAGCGCCTCGGGAAGCCCGTCGACGGGGGACAGCCCGGTGTCCACCGCCTCCCGGTGGAGCTCTTCGAACCGCTCCCACCAGAGGGTGGCCGTCTCCGCGCCGAGCCGTGCGGTGATCTGCTCGCGGATGGAGTCACCGGACCGCCCGATGAACCGGTCGACGACCTCGTCCTCGGTCAGCGGCCACCCGAACTCCGCTCCCAGGCCGACCTGGACACGGACGGCGATCCGTTCGCTGTCGACCAGAACCCCGTCGCAGTCGAATATCACGAGTTCAATCGGCTTGATCATCCAGGGAGCATAGAGGGCTCCATGATCACGCGGTAGCAGCCGCCCGCACCGCGAGGGGAAGGCCGGCCGGCCGCAGTGACTCCGCCAGTGCTGTGAGGAAGATCCCCGCTGTTGCAGCCTGATCTACCGTGCAGCCCGCAACGCCGCCGCGATCTGGACGACATCCAGGTCCACGACGACCTCCTCACCGGCCCACACGCCGTGCGAGGAGATCGCCAGGCCGATGAAAGCCAGCTCGGCAGCATCGTCACGCAGTTCGTACTCTTCGCGGCTCTCCTCGCCGATCCCGCCCAGTTCCTCGCGATCCCAGGCAGCGACTGCCGACTCGGCCACGGCCCGAGGCAACCGCACGCTGATCTGACCGATCTGGGGATCGAGATGAGCCCCGATCGTTGCCAGCACGGTCCGATCCTGCTGATACCTCACATACTGCTCGCGATCTTCCACGGGCCGAGGGTACTCAGGCCCGACCGAGCCACCGACACCCGAGCCGGTGAACGTATGCGGTCACAGCCCTAGGTCCGCTCCAGAAGCGTTCCGAGTCCGTCCATGACGGCGAGACCGATGGCGAGGAGGATCGCGCAGGTGAGGAGCAGGAGTCAGCCGGCGATGAGGCTCACGGAGTCACCCGTGAGGCGGTGTTGCGGCGGGCCGTGATCAGGCCCGCGGATATCAGGAGGGCCAGGACGAACAGGGTCGCGGCCGTGACGAAGGGCCAGACGGGCCACCCGGGGGCGACGTAGCCCGCCTCGTACGGGGTGGCGGCGCAGGCCGTGGTCGAGTCGCACACGATGTGCTTGCCCGCCCGTGCGATCAGGCCCCACAGGAACCCGTAGGCGGAGAACGCCAGCGCGCCGAAGGCCATGAAGGCGGGTGCGGCGTACCACGCGCCGTGCGGGCTGCGCCGGGGCGCCGGCGGACCGTACGGATGCGCGGGCGGCACCACATGGGCCGGGTGCGTGGGACGCATCGGGGGCCTCCGTCGGGGAATCGAGGTCGGGACGGGTACATCCTCGCCGGTCGACGGCCCGGCGGTATGAGTGCGGATACTCAGATGGCCGGGTGGTTCCGGGGCGGTCGCGGGACGACGGCCTACGCGGATTCGGCGGCCGCGCGGAGGCGGGCGTACTCGTGGGCCATGGATTCGGCGGTCCAGTGGGCGTTGAGGCCGCTGGGGTTGGGCAGCGCCCAGATGCGCGTGTCTCCGATGGTGCGGTCCTGCGGACCGATCTGCGCCTTCCGCTCGCCGAACGCGGTGCGGTAGGCGGTGACTCCGACCACGGCCAGCCACTGGGGGCGCAGGAGTTCGACCTTGGCGGTCAGGATGCGGCCGCCCTCGCGGAACTCCTCGGCGCTCAGCTCGTCGGCGCGGGCCGTGGCGCGGGCCACGACGTTCGTGATGCCGAGGAGGTAGGTCAGCAGCTCCTCCTGCTCCGAGGGAGCCAGGCGGTGCGGGGTGAAGCCCGACAGGTGCAGGACGGGCCAGAAGCGGTTGCCCGGGCGGGCGAAGTGGTGGCCCGTCGCGGCGGACAGGAGGCCCGGGTTGATCCCGCAGAAGAGCACGCGAAGACCGCCCGCGACCACGTCCGGGAGGACGCGGTCGCGGGCGGCGTTCAGTTCCTCGGGGGTCAGAGGATCGACCCGGGGGTGTAGGCCGCGGCCTGCGGGTGCTCCTTGGTGATCTCCTCGATGCGCGAGACCACCACGGCGACCTGGTCGCCCGCGGCGCCGGTGAAGGACAGCTTGTCGGCCATCAGGGCGTCGAGCTGTGCCCGGTCCAGCGGCATCCGCTCGTCGGCGGCCAGCTTGTCGAGCAGCTCGTTGCGCTCGGCGCCCTGCTCGCGCATGGCCAGGGCGGAGGCCACCGCGTGCTCCTTGATGACCTCGTGGGCGGCCTCGCGGCCCACCCCGGCCCGCACGGCGCCCATGAGGACCTTGGTGGTGGCCAGGAAGGGGAGGTAGCGGTCCAGCTCGCGGGCCACGACGGCCGGGAAGGCGCCGAACTCGTCGAGAACCGTCAGGAAGGTCTCCATCAGGCCGTCGAGGGCGAAGAACGCGTCGGGCAGGGCGACCCGGCGGACCACGGAGCAGGAGACGTCGCCCTCGTTCCACTGGTCGCCGGCCAGCTCGCCGGTCATCGACGCGTAGCCGCGCAGGATGACCATGAGGCCGTTCACGCGCTCGCAGGAGCGGGTGTTCATCTTGTGGGGCATCGCGGAGGAGCCGACCTGGCCGGGCTTGAAGCCCTCGGTGACCAGCTCGTGGCCGGCCATCAGGCGGATCGTCTTGGCGACCGAGGACGGGGCGGCGGCCAGCTGCACCAGGGCGGTGACCACGTCGTAGTCGAGCGAGCGCGGGTAGACCTGGCCGACCGAGGTGAAGGCCTGGCCGAAGCCGAGGTGGGCGGCGATCCGCTGCTCGAGGTCGGCGAGCTTCGAGGCGTCGCCGCCCAGCAGGTCGAGCATGTCCTGGGCGGTGCCCACCGGGCCCTTGATGCCGCGCAGCGGGTAGCGGGCGAGGAGGTTCTCCAGGCGGTCGTAGGCGACCAGCAGCTCGTCGGCCGCGGTGGCGAAGCGCTTGCCCAGGGTCGTCGCCTGCGCGGCGACGTTGTGGGAGCGGCCGGCCATGACCAGCTCGGCGTGCTCGCCGGCCAGCTTGCCCAGGCGGGCGAGGACGGCGACCGTGCGGTCGCGGGCCAGCTCCAGCGAGAGCCGGATCTGGAGCTGCTCGACGTTCTCGGTGAGGTCGCGGGAGGTCATGCCCTTGTGGACGTGCTCGTGGCCGGCGAGGGCGTTGAACTCCTCGATGCGGGCCTTCACGTCGTGCCGGGTGACCTTCTCGCGCTCCGAGATGGAGGCGAGGTCGACGGTTTCCAGGACGCGCTCGTAGTCGGCGAGGGCCTCGTCCGGGACCTCGATACCGAGGTCCTTCTGGGCGCGGAGCACGGCGAGCCACAGCCGCCGCTCCAGCGTCACCTTGTACTCGGGGGACCACAGGACGGCGAGCTCCGCGGAGGCGTAGCGGCCGGCCAGGACATTGGGGATGCGGGGCTTGGCAGTCACGTGGAGGGATTCTACTTGGGCCGCCGCTGTGCGTTTACGCAGGTAGGGGCCCCACCCGGGATTGTGGCTTGCTACGAGAGTCCGCGAGGGGAACCCGGCCGGGAAGCGCCGGGGGCCCGCGGGCCCTGCGGGCTACGGGAGCCGCTCGCCCGCCGGAGCCCCGTACGGCAGCAGCTCCGGGCGCTTGGCCGGGCGGCCGTCCCCGCTGGAGCGGCCCGTCAGGCGGCGGCCGACCCACGGGAGCAGGTGGCGTCGCGCGAAGCTGAGGTCCTGTGCGCGGCGCGCGGCCCAGCCCGGCGGGACGGCCGCGGGCAGAGCGGCGCGCCAGTCCTCCTCGGGCGGCAGCCCCAGCGCCTGCCAGACGGCCTCCGCGACCCTGCGGTGGCCCTCGGGCGTCAGGTGCAGCCGGTCCACGTCCCACATCCGGGGATCGCCGAGCACGGAGGCCCCGTACAGGTCCACCACGACGGCGCCGTGCCGCGCGGCGAGTTCCTCGACGATGGCGAAGACCTCCTCCATGCGCGGGCGGAAACGATCCATCACCGGCCCGTCACGGCCCGGGGAGCGCATCAGGACCAGCGTTCCGCAGGAGGGCGCCAGCAGGCCGACGGCCTCCTCCAGGTGCCCGCGGACCCGTCCCATGTCGACCTTGGGCCGCAGCGCGTCGTTCAGCCCGCCGACCAGGGTCACCACGTCGGCGCCCATCGCGGCGGCCGCCGGGGCCTGCTCCTCGGCGATCTGCCCGATGAGCTTGCCGCGGACCGCGAGGTTCGCGTAGCGGAAGCCGGGCTCGCGCGCGGCCAGCCGGTCGGCCAGCAGATCGGCCCAGCCCCGGTAGGAGCCGTCGGGGAGCAGGTCCGACATGCCCTCGGTGAAGGAGTCGCCGACCGCGACGAAACTGGTGTAAGAGGCATTCATCTCCATGGCGGGAGCGATGCTACCGCCTGGTACCCCTGTCCCGCAGTCGGGACAGGGGTACCAGGCGACGGCCGGCGGCTACGCCGAGGCCGGCCTGCCGAACAGCTCGCGCAGGACGTCCTCCATCGTGACCAGGCCCGTCATGGCGCCGTCGGGCCCGAGGACCGCCGCCAGGTGCGTCCGGCTGCGCCGCATCGCGGTCAGCACGTCGTCCAGCGGGGTCTCCGCCCGCACCTGGGCGATCGGCCGCAGCGCGGAGACCGGGAACGGCTCGTCCCGCTCGGCCACGTCCAGGGCGTCCTTGACGTGCAGGTATCCCAGGATCCGGTGCTGTGCGTCGATCATCGGGAAACGGGAGTACCCCGACTGCGCCGACAGCTGCTCCAGCCCGGTCGGGGTGATGCCCTCACGGGCCGAGATCACCCGGTCCGCCGGCAGCACCACATCGGTCACCGGCCGCCGCCCCAGCTCCAGGGCGTCGTGCAGCCGCTCGCTCGCCCGGTCGTCGATGAGCCCCGCGTCACTGGAGTCCTTGACGATGCGGGCCAGCCCGGCCTCCGAGAAGGTCGCCGCGACCTCGTCCTTGACCTCCACCCGCAGCAGGCGCAGCAGGGTGTTGGCGAAGGCGTTGATCGCGAAGATCACCGGCTTCAGCGCCCGGGTCAGGGCCACCAGCGGCGGGCCCAGCAGCAGCGCGGTCCGTACCGGCTCGGCCAGCGCCACGTTCTTCGGGACCATCTCGCCGAAGAGCATGTGCAGGTAGGTGGCCAGCGCCAGCGCCACGACGAAGGAGATCGCGTGCGTCAGCCCGGCCGGTACCCCGAGGAGGTCGAACAAGGGGGTCAGCAGGTGCGCGATGGCCGGTTCGGCCACCACGCCCAGGACCAGGGTGCACAGCGTGATGCCCAGCTGGGCCGCCGCCATCAGCGCCGACACGTGCTCCAGGCCCCACAGCACGGACCGCGCCCTGCGGTCGCCCTGCTCGGCGTACGGTTCGATCTGGCTGCGCCGGACCGAGATCAGAGCGAACTCCGCGCCGACGAAGAAGGCGTTGACGACCAGGGTCGCCAGGCCGATCAGCAACTGGACGGCGGTCATCGGGTCCCCTCCGCACCGTGGTCACCGCTGGGCTCGACCGGCACGTGCAACAGCACCCGCGCGGCCCTGCGCCCGCTCGCGTCCACCACGTCCAGGCGCCAGCCGTCCAGCTCCAGGCTGTCGCCCACCACCGGGATCCGCCCCAGTTCGGTCGCTATCAGTCCGGCCAGGGTCTCGTACGGGCCGTCCGGCACGCGCAGTCCGATCCGCTGGAGCTGGTCGGTGCGCGCCGAGCCGTCCGCGGAGTACAGCGCGCGCCCGGAGGCGTCCTCCCCGGCGCCGGCCAGGTCGGGGGTCTCGTGCGGGTCGTGTTCGTCGCGGACCTCGCCGACGACCTCCTCCACGATGTCCTCCAGCGTGGCCACACCGGCCGTGCCGCCGTACTCGTCGATGACGACGGCCATCGTCTGCTTGCCGGACAGCCGGTCCAGCAGCCGGTCCACGGTCAGCGACTCCGGTACGAGGAGGGGTTCGCGCAGCAGCTGCGACACCGGGTGGCGGTGGCGCTCCTCGGCGGGCAGCGCCAGTACGTCCTTGATGTGGACGGTGCCGACGACGGTGTCGAGGCTGCCCCGGTAGACGGGGAAGCGGGAGAGGCCGGTGGCGAGCGTCGCGTTGGCCACGTCCTCGGCGGTGGTCTGCACGTCGAGGGCGGTGACCTGGACGCGCGGTGTCATGACGTTCTCCGCGGTCAGGTCGGCCAGGTTCAGGGTCCGCACGAACAGCTCGGCGGTGTCCTTCTCCAGGGCGCCCGCCTTCGCGGAGTGCCGGGCCAGGGCCACCAGCTCCTGCGGGGTGCGCGCCGAGGCGAGCTCCTCGGCGGGTTCCATGCCGAACCGGCGGACCATGTGGTTCGCCGTGGTGTTCAGATGGCTGATCAGGGGCCTGAAGGCGCGGCTGAAGACCCGCTGCGCGGTGGCCACGCGCTTGGCGACGGCCAGCGGCGAGGAGATCGCCCAGTTCTTGGGCACCAGCTCGCCGACGACCATCAGGACGACGGTCGACAGCACGGTGCCGAGGACCAGCGCGGTCGAGGACGCGGCGCCGGCGGACAGGCCCATGGCCTCGAAGGGGCCCTGGAGCAGGGCGGCGATCGAGGGCTTGGAGATCATGCCGATGACCAGGCCGGTCACGGTGATGCCCAGCTGGGCGCCGGAGAGCTGGAAGGTCAGGCTGCGGACGGCGGCCATGGCGCTGTCGGCGCCGCGCTCGCCCCGCTCGACGGCCCGTTCCAGTTCGCTGCGCTCGATGGTGGTCAGCGAGAACTCGGCCGCGACGAAGAGTCCGCAGGCAAGGCAGAGCAGCAGCGCCACGACGAGCAGGAGCACTTCGGTCATCGGTCGTTCACCTCCGTCCCATGATCGGCCAGGAGGAGGGGTGCCGCGCGGTGTCGGGCACGGGGATCACGGGGACTGGGAGGCTCGCCCATGGGCGGACGCTCACACCTTTCGATCGGGAGGAACATGTGCCTCCATGGTAAAGGAAGGGCAAAGCGATCGGATTATTCTTTTGATGGTCCCTGTTCGGCCGTGATGGGATCCGCATATGAATGATCTTTGCATCGAGCCCGCCTCGGCGTCCGACCTCGCCGCCGTCCTCGACTTCTGGAAGTCCGCTGCCGAGGGCGCGAGTATCAGCGACGACCTCGACGGCGTCGAGCGCCTCCACGCGCGCGACCCGCAGGCCCTGTTGCTCGCCCGCCGCGACGGCGAACTGGTGGGGACGGTCATCGCCGGGTTCGACGGCTGGCGCTGCCACCTGTACCGGCTCGCGGTGCACCCGGACCGGCGCCGGCAGGGGATCGGATCGGCCCTGCTGGCCGCCGCCGAGGAGCGGTTCGTGGCGCTCGGCGGGCGGCGGGCCGACGCGATGGTGCTCGACCGGAACGAGCGCGGGCGGCGGGCGTGGGAGGCCGGCGGCTATCACCCCGAGGATCACTGGACCCGCTGGGTCAAGCCGCTGAACGGGTGATCCGACAGGCGGGGCGGGGCAGGGCGGGGCCGCCGAGGCCGCCCCGCCCGCTTCCTCGTCTACGCCGGCCAGTCGGCCAGGAAGGACTCGGCCGACCAGGTGCCCGCCAGGGCCGGGGCCAGCCAGGAGGGGGCCGCGGCGCGGAAGGCGGCCGGGTCCCACGAGGCCGCGCCCGAGGGGACCGCGCCCAGGAGGGGCAGGGCGGAGACCGAGGGGAGGTCCGCCAGGTTGCACCGGGCCGCCAGGCCGGGGTCGGCGGGCCAGCTGCCGATCACCACGCCGAGCGCGTCGAGCTCCCGGGCCCGGAGGGCTTCCGCGGTCAGGGCCGTGGAGTTCAGCGCGCCCAGACCCGCCGGGGCCACGATCAGCGTCGGGGCGCCGAGGAGCCGGGCCGCGTCGGCCAGGGTGTGGCCGGCCTCGTCGAAGCGGACCAGGAGACCGCCCGCGCCCTCGACCAGGACCAGGTCGTGGGTGAGGGAGAGACGCTCCGCGGCTTCCGCGATCCGCGCCGGGGAGAGCGTGGCCAGGCCGGAGCGGCGGGCCGCCGTGTCGGGGGCCAACGGCTCGGGGTAGCGGGCCAGTTCCACCGCCGTGACGGCGGAGCCGGCCAGCCGGACGGCCTCGGCCGCATCCCCGGGCTCCTGCGGACCGACGCCCGTCTGGGCGGGTTTGAGCACGGCCACCGAGCGGCCCGCGGCGAGCGCCGCCGCCGCGACGGCCGAGGTGACGACCGTCTTGCCGATCTCCGTGCCCGTGCCCGAGATCACCAGTACCGAGGACTCGGGCACGTCAGCCCTCCTTCGCGGCCGCGACGACGGCCCGGCAGATGCGGGCCACGTCGGCGTCGCCCGTGACGAACGGCGGCATCGTGTAGATCAGGTCCCGGAACGGGCGCAGCCAGACGCCCTCCCGGACCGCGGCCCGGGTGGCGCTCGACATGTCGACTTGGTGATCCAGCTGGATCACGCCGATCGCGCCGAGGACGCGCACGTCCTTGACCCCGGGCAGGGCGGCCGCCGGGGCGAGCCCTTCGAGGAGCCCCGCCTCGATGCGCTTGACCTCCAGCTCCCAGTCCTGGCCGAGGAGCAGGTCGATGGAGGCCAGGGCGACCGCCGTGGCGAGCGGGTTGCCCATGAAGGTCGGCCCGTGGGCCAGGACCGGGACTTCGCCCTGGGAGATGCCGTCCGCCACGCGCTCCGTGCAGAGGGTGGCGGAGAGGGTGAGGTAGCCGCCGGTCAGCGATTTGCCCAGGCACATCACGTCCGGGGTGATCCCCGCGTGGTCCGCCGCGAACAGGGTGCCCGTGCGGCCGAAGCCCGTGGCGATCTCGTCCAGGATCAGCAGGACCCCGAACTCGTCGCACAGCTCGCGCAGGACGCGCAGGTAGCCCGGGTTGTGGAAGCGCATGCCCCCGGCGCCCTGGACCACCGGCTCCACGATGACCGCCGCCAGCTCGTCCGCGTGCGCCTCGACGAGGGAGCGCAGGTGGGCGACGTACGCGGGGTCGACCGGGGTGGAGAACCCGCTCGGCGGGGCGTCGGCGAAGAGCTGGCGGGGCAGGACGCCCGACCACAGCTCGTGCATGCCGCCCTCGGGGTCGCAGACGGCCATCGGCTGCCAGGTGTCCCCGTGGTAGCCGCCGCGCCAGGTGAGCAGGCGGGTCTTCCCGGGCCGGCCCACCGAACGCCAGTACTGGAGGCACATCTTCACCGCGACCTCGACCGAGACCGAGCCCGAGTCGGCGAGGAAGACGTGCTCCAGGCCGGCCGGGGTGATCTCGACGAGCTTCGCGGCGAGCCGGACGGCGGGCTCGTGGGTGAGCCCGCCGAACATCACGTGCGCCATGCGGCCGAGCTGGCCGGTCACCGCCTCGTTCAGGACGGGGTGGTTGTAGCCGTGGATCGCCGACCACCAGGAGGACATGCCGTCGACGAGCTCGTTCCGGCCCTCGGAGGGTTCGGCGAGCCGCAGCCGGACCCCCGAGGCGGAGGCGACGACCAGCGGCTCCTGGCGCCCGGGCATCGGCCCGTAGGGGTGCCAGACGTGCTGCCGGTCCAGCGCGAGCAGTTCGGCGGCCGGCAGCGCGTCGGGCTTGTGGTGCTGGTCAGGCATTGGGGGCGAGGTCCGTTCCCGCTCCGCGACGGCGTACCGCCACCAGGTCGGGCCGGACCTCGCCCGCCTCCGCCTGGACCGGTACGGGGGCCTCGTGCCCGGCGTGACCCGAGCAGCCGCCGCACGCCGAACCGCAGCCGGCCTCCTCCGCCGTGGCGGAGGAGCCGCAGACGGAGGCGCCGGAGCCCTGGGAGCCGCAGCCCCCGCCGGCCGCCGCGACCTCGGAGCGGTGCGCGGGCAGGGTCGTCGTACCGGCGCCCTCCACCTCGAAGCCGGCGTCCGCGATCATGTCGAGGTCGGCCTGTCCGGCCTGGCCCTCGCTGGTCAGGTAGTCGCCCAGGAAGATGGAGTTCGCGATGTGCAGCGCCAGCGGCTGCATGGTGCGCAGGTGCACCTCGCGGCCGCCCGCGATCCGGACCTCGACGTCGGGGCAGACGAAGCGGACCATCGCGAGGATGCGCAGGGCCCGCTGCGGGGTGAGGTTCCACTCCTTGGCGAGCGGGGTGCCCTCGAAGGGGATCAGGAAGTTGACCGGCACCGAGTCGCTGTCGAGCTCGCGCAGCGCGTAGACGACGTCGACCAGGTCCTCGTCGCTCTCGCCCATTCCCGCGATCAGCCCGGAGCAGGCCGACAGGCCCGCGGCGTGGGCCTTCTGCACCGTGTCGACCCGGTCCGCGTAGGTGTGGGTCTTGGTGATGGCGCCGTACGTGGCCTCGGAGGTGTTGAGGTTGTGGTTGTAGGCGTCCGCGCCCGCGTCCTTCAGCCGCTCCGCCTGGCCGTCCGACAGCAGACCGAGGCAGGCGCACACCTCGACGCCCTCGTTCTGCTCCTTGATGGCCTCGATGGTCTTGCCGACGCGGTCCACGTCACGGTCCGTCGGACCGCGCCCGCTCGCCACCAGGCAGACGCGCTTCGCGCCGCCGGCCACGCCCGCGGCCGCCGCCTGGGAGGCCTCCTCGGGCTTCAGCCAGGTGTACTTGAGGATCTCGGCCTTCGACCCCAGCCGCTGGGAGCAGTACGAGCAGTCCTCGGGACAGAGCCCGGATTTCAGGTTGACCAGGTAGTTCAGCTTGACCCGGCGCCCGAACCACTGGCGGCGCACCTTGCCGGCCGCGGCCACCACGTCGAGCAGTTCGTCGTCCGAGGTCGCCAGCACGGCGAGTGCCTCTTCGCGGGTCGGCAGCTCGCGCCGCAGCCCCTTGTCCACGAGGGTGTTCAGCAGGTCCATGACGCCGATCCTGGACCACATGACCACTCCCGGCCAAGGAGGGATCGAACAACATGGCCGGAACGGAGTGTGTGTATCGCCACACCTGGCACTCGAGTCACGGCGGCTAGGGTCGGGCAGGTCTGTGGACTGCCGACAAAACGCGAGGACCGCCGATGCCCCAGAACACCCCCGCCCCCGTGGACGTCTTCTCCTGGATCGACGACGCGGAGCTGGCCCGGGAACAGGCCGGACTCGTCCGGACGCTGCGTCCGCGCCCGGCCTCCTCGCCGCTGCTCGACCTCGCGAGCAACGACTACCTCGGACTGTCCCGGCACCCCGAGACGATCAGGGGCGCGCGGGAGGCGGCCGAGCGCTGGGGCGCCGGGGCCACCGGGTCGCGGCTGGTCACCGGGACGACCGAACTGCACGAGGAGCTGGAGCGCGAGCTGGCCGCCTTCTGCGGGTTCGAGGCCGCGCTGGTGCTCTCCTCCGGATACGCGGCCAACCTCGCCGTCGTCACCGCGCTCAGCGACCGGGGCACCCTGGTCGTCTCCGACGCGGGCAACCACGCCTCGATCGTGGACGGCTGCCGGCTGTCGCGCGCGGAGACCGCCGTCGTCCCGCACTCCGATCCGGACACCGCGCGCAAGACGCTCGCCGGTCACGAGGGCCGGGCGCTGCTGGTCACCGACTCGGTGTTCTCCGTCGACGGGGACGCGGCACCGCTCGCCGACTACGCCGAGGTCTGCCGGTCGGCCGGCGCGGCCCTGCTCGTGGACGACGCGCACGGGCTCGGCGTACTCGGCGAGGGCGGCCGCGGCGCACTGCACGCCGTCGGGCTCGCGGGCGCGCCCGGGGTGGTCGTGACGATGACCCTCTCGAAGTCCCTGGGCAGCCAGGGCGGGGCCGTGCTCGGCCCGGCCAAGGTGATCCGCCACCTGGTCAACACGGCCCGGACCTTCATCTTCGACACCGGGCTCGCCCCGGCCGCGACGGGCGCGGCGCTGGCAGCCCTGCGCCTGCTCCAGCGGGAGCCGGAGCGTGGCGGCCGGGCCCGCGAGGTGGCCACCGAACTGTACGAGCGGCTCACCGCGTCCGGCCTGACCGCGGCCCGGCCGGACGCGGCCGTGGTGTCGGTACGGGCCCCGTCGGCGTCGGCGGCGCTGCGCTGGGCCGCCGACTGCCGCGAGGCGGGTCTGTCCGTGGGGTGCTTCCGGCCGCCGTCGGTGCCGGACGGCATTTCCCGGCTGCGGCTGACCGCGCGGGCCGATCTCACGGGGGACGAGATCAGCCGTGCCGTCGGGACGATCCTGAAAACCGCTCCGGCCGGAGCCACGGACCGCTAGGCGGAGCGACGGGAGCGGGTGCGCCCGTACGTCCGCCCGCCCGGGTTCACGGTGCAGAGGTCCCCACGTCCGCGCGGACGCAGACGAGGAAGCCCTCCCAGGCCGGCCCGGTGAAGAGCACGGCCGGGCCGTCCGCGCATTTGGAATCGCGGACGGCCAGCAGGCCGCCACCGAGGACGGCCGTTTCCACACAGTTGTTCATTCCGGTACTGCGGCTGCTCCGCAGCCACCGCGCGCTGTTCAGAAGTCCGCGGGTGGATAAGGGGGTTGCGGACACGGGGGTGCCTCCTTACGCGTCGTCAGCGAGGGCGCTGATCAGATCCGACGAGTCGCGGGGCGGGAGGGCGTGCGCCTGGATGGTGCGGAACGCGGCGCTGTACGCCTCAAGGTCTTCCTTCCGCTCCAGATAGAGGCTACTCGTCAAGTGGTCGAGTACCACCACATCCAGATCGGCGATGTTCGGAAATGAGAAAATAACGAACGGTCCGGTCAGGCCGAGATGTCCCCCCACGCTGAACGGAAGTACCTGCAAACGCACTTGGGGCATGCGCGCCACCTCCACGAGATGGCGCAGCTGCTCCGCCATCACCCCCGGCCCGCCGATCTTCCGCCGCAGCACCGCCTCGTCCAGGACGGCGCTCAGCTCCAGCGGCGGATCCGCCCGCAGGACGCACTGACGCGCCAGCCGTACGTCGACCAGCGCGTCGACCTTCGGCTCCGGCAGCCCGCCCAGCGCGGCCCGGGTCACCGCCCGCGCGTACTCCGGGGTCTGCAACAAACCCGGCACCACGGAGAGTTCGACCGTCCGGGCGGACCGGGCGCCCGCCTCCAGGCTGATGAAGTCGCGGTACTCCTGCGGCAGCAGCCCCCGGTAGTCGTGCCACCACTCGCGCCCGCGCCCGGTGTCGGCTCCCGGGGCGGGACCCGCCGCCGAGGCCGAGAGGGCTTCGAGCAGCGCGCGCTGCTGCGGGCGCACGACGTCCCCGTAGGCGTCGAGCAGCAGCCGGATGTCCTCCACCTTGACCCCGCTGCGACCCGTCTCGATACGGCTGATCTTCGACTGGTGCCATCCCACGAGCCGGGCCGCCTCACCACTGGTGAGTCCGGACCGGTCGCGAAGGGCACGCAGTTCCTCGCCGAGCTTGCGTCGGCGCACCGCGGGACCGTGCTGCACACCCGCCTCCTTCCACCGGCACAGCTCGCACCAGTCTGCCGTCCAAATACGCTCTTCCGTAGCAGAGTTCACTGCATCGAGCGACAGATATATGCATATCTTGGGGGATCGGCAGAAACGGCGGGACGATGGGTGGCACTCTGGCGTCCAGCACAGATCCGGGACGATTCGCCCCGGTGGGAAAGGGACCGTCGCCATGGCAGATCACCAGGAAGCATCCGTCACTCTGCCGAGCGATCCCGCTTCGGTCGCGGCCGCCCGTCGGTACGTCGCGGAGGTGCTGGACGGGTGGGGACTGACCGAGGGCACCGACGCCGCCGACAGCGTCCGGCTGATCGTCTCGGAGCTCGCCACCAACGCCGTGCAGCACACGTTCGGCCAGTCGCCCACCTTCACCGTGGACATCCGCCTCGAGCGCGAGGAGTGGCTGCGCATCGGAGTCACCGACAGCCACCCGCGCTGGCCCAAGCGCCTCCCGGCGGCGGTCCAGCAGGACAACGGCCGGGGGATGGTCATCATCCGCTGGCTCACCGCCGAGGCGGGCGGCCGGCTCTCGGTCAGCCCGACCGAGGACGGCGGCAAGACCGTGTGGATCGCCCTGCCCTGGGCTGCCGAGGCCGCGGCTCCGGCGAGGACGGCCACCGGCTGCTGAGGCCGGTCAGGCCCCGGCGCGCTCCGAGACGCTGCGCTCTATGCACAGTTCGTTGCCCTCGGGGTCGGTCAGCGTGACCCAGCCGGTGCCGTCCTCCCGGCGGTGGTCGCCCTGCAGCTTCGCGCCGAGCCCCAGGAGCCGCTCGACGTTCTCGTCGCGGGTGCCGGTGGTCGGCATGATGTCCAAGTGGACCCGGTTCTTCGCCGACTTTTCGTCGGGCACCCGGATGAAGAGGATTCCGGGAACTCCCTCCTGGCCCGGCACCAGCAGGATCTCGGGATCGTCCGCGCGGTCGTCCGGGTGGATCGTGAAACCGGTGACCGCGGACCAGAACTGCGCCAGCGCGTACGGCTCGTGCGCGTCGAAGGTGATGTGGTGGACGGGGTTCAGAAACATGCTGCTCCTCGTGGGCGGCTCCGTATACGGAACCCGACAGGGGCGCGCCCGGAGTTGAACCGGGTACCTCCCCGAAACGTGGGTTAACTCAGCGGAAAAACGCGGCACCTAGCGTGGCGGCCACGTTCCTTCCGCCAATGATCACCCATGACCCGGTAAAGCGGCGGTGGTCGGGACGGCAAGCCTTTCTCTGCGTTGGGCAAGACACGCTTGGCTCGGATATGCGCAGGTCAACAAAGTGTTGACGGACCGTAGGGTCGGCTCGGCGCGATGTTGGTCATGTCCCGGAAGCTTGGTGATTTGCTGTGCAGTTGACACCACACGAGCAGGAAAGACTGCTCATCCACGTGGCCGCCGACGTGGCCGCGAGACGCAAGGCGCGCGGCGTCCTCCTCAACCATCCGGAGGCCGTCGCCCTGATCACCTGCCACATCCTCGAAGGCGCCCGCGACGGCCGGAGCGTGGCCGAGCTGATGGCCTCGGGGCGCACCGTGCTCTCCCGCGAGGAGGTCATGGAGGGGATCCCCGAGATGATCCACGACGTCCAGGTCGAGGCGACCTTCCCGGACGGCACCAAGCTCGTCACCGTCCACGACCCGATCGTCTGAGAAGGGGTACCCCGCATGATCCCCGGCGAGATCGCCTACGGGGACGGCCCGGTGCGCCTCAACGAAGGCCGGCCCGTCACCCGTCTCACCGTCCTCAACGCCGCCGACCGGCCCGTCCAGGTCGGCTCCCACTACCACTTCGCGGAGGCCAACCCCGGCCTCGACTTCGACCGGGCCGCCGCCCACGGGCTGCGGCTCGACATCGCCGCGGGCACCGCCGTGCGCTTCGAACCGGGCATCCCGGTCGCCGTGGACCTCGTACCGCTGGGCGGACTGCGCACCGTACCGGGACTGCGCGGAGAGACCGGAGGGCCGCTCGATGGCTGAGATATCGCGCCGGACGTACGCCGACCTCTTCGGGCCCACCACCGGCGACCGCATCCGCCTCGCCGACACCGACCTCTTCGTCGAGATCGAGAGGGACCTCGCCGGCGGCCCCGGACGGGCCGGGGACGAGGCCGTCTTCGGCGGCGGCAAGGTCATCCGCGAATCCATGGGCCAGGCCCGCACCACCCGCGCCGAGGGCGCCCCCGACACCGTCGTCACCGGCGTGGTGATCATCGACCACTGGGGCATCGTCAAGGCCGACCTCGGCATCCGCGACGGCCGGATCTGCGGCATCGGCAAGGCCGGCAACCCGGACACCATGGACGGGGTGGAGCCGACCCTCGTCATCGGCCCCGAGACCGAGATCATCGCGGGCAACGGGAAGATCGTCACCGCCGGGGCCATCGACGCGCACGTGCACTTCATCTCCCCGACCGTGATCGAGGAGGCCCTCGCCTCCGGCATCACCACCCTCGTCGGCGGCGGCACCGGACCCGCCGAGGGGACCAAGGCCACCACCGTCACCCCCGGGCCCTGGCACCTGGCCCGGATGTTCGCCGCGCTGGAGGCCTACCCGGTCAACATCGGCCTGCTCGGCAAGGGCAACACCATGTCCCGCGAGTCCATGTACTCCCAACTGCGCGGTGGAGCCCTCGGCTTCAAGCTGCACGAGGACTGGGGGACCACCCCGGCCGTCATCGACGCCTGCCTCACCGTCTGCGAGGAGACCGGCGCCCAGGCCGCCATCCACACCGACACCCTCAACGAGGCCGGATTCGTCGCCGACACGCTCGCCGCCATCGGCGGACGGACCATCCACTCGTACCACACCGAAGGCGCGGGCGGCGGGCACGCCCCCGACATCATCACCGTGGTGTCCGAGCCGAACATCCTGCCCAGCTCCACCAACCCGACCCGCCCGCACACCGTCAACACCGTCGAGGAACACCTCGACATGCTGATGGTCTGCCACCACCTCAACCCCGCCGTCCCCGAGGACCTCGCCTTCGCCGAGTCCCGGATCAGGCCCTCCACCATCGCCGCCGAGGACGTCCTGCACGACCTCGGAGCCATCTCGATCATCTCCTCCGACGCCCAGGCCATGGGCCGCGTCGGCGAGGTGATCCTGCGCACCTGGCAGACCGCCCACGTGATGAAGAAGCGGCGCGGATCCCTGCCGGGGGACGGACCGGCCGACAACCACCGGGTCCGCCGCTACGTCGCCAAGTACACGATCAACCCAGCTGTCGCCCAGGGCCTGGCCCGCGAGATCGGCTCGGTGGAGACCGGGAAACTCGCCGACCTCGTGCTCTGGAACCCCGCCTTCTTCGGGGTCAAGCCCGAACTCGTCATCAAGGGCGGCCAGATCGCCTACGCGCAGATGGGCGACGCCAACGCCTCGATCCCCACCCCGCAGCCGGTGCTGCCCCGCCCGATGTTCGGGGCCCGCGGCCGCGCACCCGGCCTCAACTCGGTCAACTTCACCGCGCAGGCGGCCCTCGACGACGGGTTGCCCGAACGGCTCGGACTCGGCAGGGAGTTCGTCGCCATCGAGAGCACCCGCAAGGTCACCAAGGCCGACATGCGGAACAACGACGCCATGCCGAGGGTCGAGGTCGACGCCGACACCTTCACCGTCACCATCGACGGCGAAGTCGTGGAACCGGCGCCCGCCACGGAACTGCCCATGGCCCAGCGCTATTTCCTCTTCTGATGGGAGGGGCCGCCCGATGAGCCTCGCCGCCCTCCTCGTCCTCGCCGACGGACGGTTCCCCGCCGGAGGCCACGCGCACTCCGGCGGGGCCGAAGCCGCCTGCAGGGCGGGCCGGATCCACGACGCCGCCACCCTGGAGGAGTTCTGCCGGGGCAGGCTGCACACGGCCGGACTCGTCGCGGCCGCCCTCGCCGCGGCGGCCGCCCTCGGGCTCGATCCGTCGGCCCTCGACGAGGCCGCCGACGCCCGGACCCCGACGCCGGCGCTGCGCACCGCCGCGCGCAGGCTCGGCCGGCAGCTGATGCGGGCCGCCCGGGCCACCTGGCCCGCCGCCGAACTCGACGCACTGGCCGAGGCGTTCCCGCGCGGGGCGCACCAGCCGGTGGTGCTCGGAGTCACGGCCCGGGCGGCGGGACTCGGGCCGATCGAGGCCGCGCACGTGGCGGCGTACGAGAGCGTGAGCGGGCCGGCGACCGCCACCGTACGGCTGCTCGGGCTGGACCCCTTCGAGGCGAGCGGGGTGCTGGCCCGGCTGGCCCCCGAGCTCGACTCCGTCGCGGAGCGGGCCCGCGGCGCTGCCCTGCGGGCCCGGCTGGAAGGACCGGGGGTCCTGCCCGCGGCCTCCTCGCCCCTGCTGGACATCGCGGCGCAGGCCCATGCCGACTGGCCGGTACGCCTCTTCGCCTCCTGAAGCACCGAACCGAAGCAGCCGCGGCACCCGCAGCAGCCGCAGCACCCGAAGCGGCCGCGGCCCCCCGCCCCCGGGCCGCTTCCCGAGCCACCCCCCCCAAGGAGACCCCATGCACCTCGACCACGGCACGGCCTTCCCGCAGCGCCACACCCACGGCGCCGCTCCCGTACGGGCGGACGGCAGCCGCCGCGCCCTGCGCATCGGCCTCGGCGGCCCCGTGGGTTCCGGCAAGACCGCCACCGTCGCCGCCCTCTGCCGGGCCCTGCGCGCCGAACTGTCCATGGCCGTCGTCACCAACGACATCTACACCCGCGAGGACGCCGAGTTCCTGCTCCGCGAGGCCGTCCTGCCGCCCGAGCGGATCAGCGCCGTCGAAACGGGAGCCTGCCCGCACACCGCCATCCGCGACGACATCTCGGCCAACCTGGAGGCCGTCGAGGAACTGGAGGAGGCCTTCCGGGAGAGCGGGCCGCTCGACCTGATCCTCGTCGAGTCCGGCGGCGACAACCTCACCGCCACCTTCTCCCGGGGCCTCGTCGACGCCCAGATCTTCGTCATCGACGTGGCGGGCGGCGACGACATCCCGCGCAAGGGCGGCCCCGGCGTCACCACCGCCGACCTCCTCGTCGTCAACAAGACCGACCTCGCCCCCCACGTCGGCTCCGACCTGGACCGGATGGCCCGCGACGCCGCGGAGCAGCGCGGCGAACTGCCCGTCGCCTTCCAGTCGCTGCGCGGCGGCGAAGGCGTCGCCCCGGTGGCGGCGTGGGTGCGCGAGCGGATCGCCGCCTGGGCAGCGGCATGAGCCGTACGGGGACCGGCACGGCCCCCGCCCAGGCCCCGGCCCGGGCTCCGTGGACGGGCCCGGCCGGACTGCGCGCCACCGCCCGGATCCGGGCCGAGGCCGACGGGCGCGGCTCCACCGCCCTGCCGCTGCTGGCCGGTGAGGGCCCGCTCGCCCTGCGCCGCACCCGGGGCGGGGGCGCCGAGGCCGGGGTCATGCTGGTCGGCGCCATGAGCGCACCCCTCGGCGGCGACCACCTCGCGGTCGAAGCCGAGGCGGGACCCGGGGCCCGGCTGCTGCTGCGCTCGGCGGCCGCCACCCTGGCCCTGCCCGGTCGGAGCGGCGAGCCCGCGCGGTACGACGTACGGCTCGCGCTGGCCGGCGGGTCGGCGGTGCGCTGGCTGCCCGAGCAGCTCGTCTGCGTGCGCGGCAGCGACCTGCGGGTGCGGACCCGCGCCGAACTCGCCCCCACCGCCTGCCTCGTGCTGCGCGAGGAACAGGTCCTGGGACGCACCGGAGAGGTTCCCGGCCTGCTGCGCAGCCGCCTGACCGTGCACCGGGACGGGCGGCCGCTGCTGGACCAGGAGCTGTCCTGCGGCCCCGGCGCACCGGGCGGCTGGGACGGCCCGGCGGGGCTCGCGGGCCACCGGGCGGTCGGCCAGCTCCTCGTGGTGGACCCGCGGTTCGAGGCGGCTGCGCCAACGGCCCGGATGCTGGGGGAGTTCGCGGCGGCCACCCCGCTGGCCGGGCCCGCGGTCCTGGTCACCGCCCTGGCCCCGGACGCCCTCAGGCTGCGCGAACTGCTCGACGAGGCCTGCCGCACGTACGGTTGGTGACGCCCGCGCGGACGGACGCCGAACCCGGGACGAACCGGGGCACCGCTCAGCGGTACACCCATTTCCGGATATCGGGTTGGCAAAGAACCGCCCCGCGCTCTGTCGCACGCTCTCGGTCAGGCGAAAGTATCCCCCTGCACGCCGACGACACCCAACCCGCAAGAACCACGCCGCCCATGGCGGCATATGACGCAGGGGGAACAACCACGTGATACGCAACGCGGCGCTGGGGAGCGCCGCCACCCTGATCACCGGCACGCTGGCGGCGAGCCTGCTGCTCGCCCCGTCCGCGTCGGCCTCCCAGACCCTTCCGTCCGGACGGGACAACGGGGTCGCCGAGGCGATCGGCACGCAGATCGCCGCCGCCCGCGCGGCACGCACCGGGATCGACTGGAAGGACTGTCCGGCCGACTGGGGCTTCGCCCCGCCCATCCAGTGCGGCTATGTGAAGGTCCCGCTGGACTACAGCAAGCCCTTCGGCAAGACGATCGACATCGCGCTCGACCGGGCGGTCAGCACCGGAACCAAGGAGGAGCGCCAGGGCGCGCTCATCTACAACCCCGGTGGTCCCGGCGGCTCCGGCATGCGCTTCCCGCGCCGTGTCACCACCAAGAGCCCGCTGTGGGTCAACACCTCCAAGGCGTACGACTTCGTGGGCTTCGACCCCCGCGGCGTCGGCCACTCCGCGCCGATCTCCTGCATCGACCCGCAGGAGTACGTCAAGGTCCCCAAGGCCGACCCGGTCCCGGACAACGAGGCCGACAAGCGCGCCCAGCGCAAGCTGGCGGCCGAGTACGCGGACGGCTGCAAGGAGCGCAGCGGCGAGATGCTGCCGTTCATGACCACGCCGAACATCGCGCGTGACCTGGACGTCATGCGTGCGGCCCTCGGGGAGCAGAAGCTCAACTTCCTCGGAGTCTCCTACGGCACCTACATCGGCGGGGTCTACGCGACCCTGTTCCCGAACCACGTGCGCCGCATGATCGTCGACAGCGTGGTGGACCCGGACCGCGACAACATCTGGTACGAGGCCAACCTCGGTCAGGACGTCGCCTTCGAGACCCGCTGGAACGACTGGCAGGACTGGGTCGCCAAGAACGACGCGGTCTTCCACATCGGAGACACCCGCGCCAAGGTCCAGGCCAAGTGGCTGGAGCTGCGCGCCAAGGCCAAGGCCAACCCGCTCGGCGGGGTCGTCGGTCCGGCCGAGCTCATCGGGTTCTTCCAGAGCGCCCCGTACTACGACTCCTCCTGGGTGCCCGTCGCCCAGACCTGGGCCGCGTACGTGGCCGGCGACGAGCAGGCTCTGATCGACGCCATCGCCCCGGACATGAGCGACATCAAGGGCAACATCGCCTCGGAGAACGGCAACGCCGTCTACACCGCGGTCGAGTGCGCCGACGCCAAGTGGCCGACCAGCTGGAACAAGTGGGACCGGGACAACACCAAGCTGCACGCCAAGTACCCGTTCATGACCTGGGCCAACGCGTGGATGAACCTGCCCTGCGCGACCTGGAAGTCCAAGCAGAGCAACGCGATCGAGGTCGGGGTCGGACCCAAGCGCGGTCTGCCGCCGGTCCTGATCGTCCAGTCCGAGCGTGACGCGGCCACGCCGTACAAGGGCGGGGTCTCCCTGCACAACCGCCTCGCCGGCTCGCGTCTGATCACCGAGCAGAACGCCGGCTCGCACGGTGTCACCAGCCTGGTGAACCCCTGCATCAACACCCGGGTGGACACCTACCTGCTGACCGGCAAGGTCGACGCCCAGGACGTGAAGTGCGCTCCGCACGCCACTCCGGTCGCGCCGGCCCCGGTCGCCGCGAAGGCCCTCACCGCCGAGGCTCCGGCCGACGCGCTCGGGGTCGCCGAGGAGCTCCCGGCCATCCGCTAGATCCGGCCGGCGCGGTGTGCGGCTCAGTGCCGCACACCGCACGCGCCACACCGCACGGGAGAAGGCTCAGCGCGTCCTGCGCCGGGCCTTCTTCCGTGCTTCCTCCTCCTCCGCCTTGACCTCGCCCGCGTACCGGTCCACGTACTCCTGGCCGGACAGCGCGAGGATCTCGTACATGATCTCGTCGGTGACGGCCCGCAGCACGGACCGTTCGCCCTCCATCCCCTCGTACCGGGAGAAGTCCAGCGGCCGGCCGAAGCGGATCGTGACCCGGCGGATGCTGGGGATCTTCTGACCGGGCGGCTGGATCTCGAAGGTGCCGACCATCGCGCACGGCACCACGGGCACCTTGGCGCCCAGCGCCATCGCTGCTACTCCGACCTTCCCTTTGTAAAGCCGCCCGTCGTGCGAGCGGGTGCCCTCCGGGTAGATGCCGAGCAGCTCGCCCTCGGCCAGCACCCCGAGCCCCTCGCGGAGCGCGGCCTGACCCGCGTCCTTGCCGGAGCGGTCGACCGGGATCTGCCCGGCGCTGCGGAAGAAGGCGGCCGTGAGCCGCCCCTTCACGCCGGGACCGGTGAAGTACTCGGCCTTGGCGAGGAAGGTGATGCGCCGCTTGAGGATCGCGGGCATCAGGAAATGGTCGGAGAAGGACAGGTGGTTGCCCGCGATGATCGCGGCCCCTTCTTCGGGGATGTTCTCGAGTCCTTCGATCCGGGGCCGGAACAGCAGCCGCAGCAGCGGCCCCAGGATCACGTGCTTGAGCAAGTGGTAGAACACCAGGCCGCTCCCGTCGACATCCCGTTGTCACGGACATCTTACGGACGGTCAGGCCCGGTGGGGCCTCCGGGCCCGGACGCTGCGGGAAGGCCCCGGACGCCGCGCGAAACTCAGGCGCTGCGCGAAGCCGCCATTCCGGCGGTCAGCAGCCCCAGCACGACCCAGCCGAACCACAGCCAGCCGTTACTGCCCAGGGCCACCGAGTACGTGGCGATCGCCACCAGAGCGGCGAAGGTCATCACTGCCATCGCCTTCACGGATCCGGTCATACCCCATGGTGGCGCGGGAAGGGGCTCCGGCGCTACTGGCCACGCGCCTGGAGCGAGGCGAGATATGCGTTGTACGCCGCCAGCTCCTGGTCCCCGCTGCGCTCCTCGGAGCGGTCGGAGCGCTTCGCGGCCCGCTGCTCGGAGTGGTACCACTGGTAGACCAGCGCGATGAGCACCAGCACCGAGGGGATCTCGCTGAAGGCCCAGGCGATGCCGCCGCCCCACTGCTGGTCGAGCAGCGGGTCGATGCCGAGGGAGGCCGGCGGGTTCGCGTACGTCTTGATCATCGGCTCGCTCGCCATCATCAGCGCGATGCCGAAGAAGGCGTGGAAGGGCATTCCGGCGAACAGCTCCAGCATGCGCATCACGTAGCCGGGGCGGTGCGGACCGGGGTCCACGCCCATGATCGGCCAGAAGAAGAAGAGGCCGACGGCGAGGAAGTGCACCATCATCGCGATGTGCCCGGTCCTGGACTCCATCAGGAAGTCGAAGAGCGGGGTGAAGTAGAGGCCGTACAGGCTCGCGATGAACATGGGGATGGTGAACACCGGATGGGTGACCACCTTCATGTAGCGGCTGTGCAGCAGCATCAGCAGCAGTTCGCGCGGCCCCCTGTGGCCGCGGGCGGCCGGCGGCAGCGCGCGCAGCGCCAGCGTCACGGGCGCGCCCAGCAGCAGCAGGATCGGGCTGAGCATGCTGATCACCATGTGCTGGATCATGTGCACGCTGAACATGACCATGCCGTAGTCGTTCAGCTTGGTGCACATCACCAGGGCCACGCTCAGCACGCCGATGGTGAAGGCGACCGTCCGGCCGACCGGCCAGGAGTCCCCGCGCCGGCGCAGCCGCAGCACGCCCCACCCGTACAGGGCGAGACCCGCGAGCGAGCCGATCAGGAAGAAGGCGTCGAAGGAGAACTCCAGCCCGCGCCCGAGGGTGAAGGGAGGCAGGTCCATGTCCATGTCCATGCCGGCGTGCGCGAGGTAACTCAATCTCTTCACTCCCTTGACTGCGGTGCTCCACCACAGTAATGCCGCCCCCGGACGGGAAATCGTCCGGGGGCGTCCATTAAGGGAGTGACACGCAAAAGGGGGGAAAGATCACAGAACGTTCTGCGCCTCGGCGTACCGCTCGGCCGGGACCGTCTTGAGCGTCTGAACCGCCTCGTCGAGCGGCACCATCCGGATGTCGGTGCCGCGCAGCGCCGTCAGCATCCCGAACTCGCCGCGGTGCGCCGCCTCGACCGCGTGCCAGCCGAAGCGCGTGGCGAGGACCCGGTCGTACGCGGTGGGCGTGCCGCCGCGCTGGACGTGGCCCAGGATGACCGGACGGGCCTCCTTGCCGAGCCGGTCCTCCAGCTCGACGGCGAGCCGGTTGCCGATGCCGGCGAACCGCTCGTGGCCGTACATGTCGGTGCCGCCCTCCTCGAGGGCCATCGAGCTGCCCTCGGCGGGCTTGGCGCCCTCGGCGACCACGACGATCGCGAACCGCTTGCCCTGCGAGAAGCGCTCGCCGACGATCGCCGTCAGTTCCTCGATGTCGAAGGGGCGCTCCGGTACGACGATCGCGTGCGCGCCGGCCGCCATGCCCGAGTGCAGGGCGATCCAGCCGGTGTGGCGGCCCATGACCTCCACCACCATCACGCGCTGGTGGGACTCGGCGGTGGTCTTCAGCCGGTCCAGTGCCTCGGTGGCGACGCCGACGGCGGTGTCGAAGCCGAAGGTGACGTCGGTCGAGGCGATATCGTTGTCGATGGTCTTCGGGACGCCGACGATCGGCAGCCCGCCCTGCGAGAGCAGGTTGGCGGCCTTGAGGGTGCCCTCGCCGCCGATCGGGATGATGGCGTCCAGACCGAGGTCCGCGACGTGCCCGCGGGCCCGCTCCACGCCGTCGCGCAGATGGGCGGGCTGGACCCGGGAAGAGCCCAGGATGGTTCCGCCCCGGGCCAGGATGCCGCTCACGGCGTCCAGGTCGAGCTTGCGGTAATCGCACTCCAGCAGGCCGCGCCAGCCGTCGTGGAAACCGATGACCTCGTCGCCGTGGTCGACGACGGCACGGTGCACGACGGAGCGGATGACGGCATTGAGGCCGGGGCAGTCGCCTCCGGAAGTGAGCACACCTATGCGCATGGCAGGAAGGACCTTTGCAACGTGGGCCGACGACCGGACCACGTCGTCCGGTTGGAACTACCCTGCACCCTACAAGTCGATCCCCGGTGGACTGAACCATCCTCCACATGCTGGTCAGGTCAGTCGTACGAAAACACGTCGGCCCGGATCCCCTCGGGGAATCCGGGCCGGACGGCAGCGGGCCGGGAGATCAAGCCGGCTGGGTCGCCGCCGCGATCCGCTCGGCGCGCAGCGCCTCGTACCAGCGGTCGTCGATGGGCGGCAGGGCGTTCACGTCGAGCGCCAGCTTCAGCAGCAGGTCCGCGATCTGCGGGTTGCGCGCCATCACGGGGCCGTGCATGTACGTGCCGAACACCGTGTCGTTGTACGCGCCTTCGGTGCCGTCGCCGGTGCCGTTGCCCCGGCCGAGCCGGGTGTGCGCGAACGGCTTGGCCGTCGGGCCGAGGTGCGTGACGCCCTGGTGGTTCTCGAACCCGGTCAGCTGCGGCAGGCCGAGCTGCGGGTCGATGTCCGCGAGGACGTCGCCGACGCACCGCTCGCCCTCGCCGCGCACGGTCACCACGTCCAGCAGGCCGAGGCCCTCCTGGCGCTGGCCGACGTCGTTGACGAACTCCCGGCCCAGGATCTGGTAGCCGGCGCAGACGGAGAAGACGATCGCCCCGTTCGCGACGGCACGCTCCAGACCGCCGTCGCGCAGCAGCCGCTCCGCGGCCAGGCGCTGCGGCCGGTCCTCGCCGCCGCCGATCAGGTAGATGTCGCCGGAGGTCGGGATCGGCTGGTCGCTGCGCACGTCCACGCGCTGCACGTCCAGGCCGCGCCGACGGGCCCGGCGCTCCACGACGAGGGCGTTGCCCTGGTCTCCGTACGTGCTGAGCAGGTCGGGGTAGACCCACACCAGACGCAGGCTGTTGTCGCTCATGCTCTTGTCCTTATGGGTACTAGTTGCCGACGCGGCGGCGCACGTCCTGGAAGGCGGTGTAGTTGGCGATCAGCTCGATCTGGCCGGGCGGCGCCAGCTGCACGGCCTCGTCGAGGGTCTCGCACACCCGGAAGTCCAGGCCCGCGACCTCGAGGCGGACCGCGAGGTCCAGCTTGCGGTCGCCGATCACGAAGATCGGGTGGCCGGCCAGGCGCGTGTAGTCCACGTCCCAGAGCCAGGAGGTGTCGGTGCCGTCCGCGCCGCGCGCGTTCACCGACAGGATCACCGGGGTCGGCGGGGGATCGATCAGGGAGAACGTCTCGAGCCAGCCCGCCGGGTTCTTCGCGAGCAGCAGCCGCAGTTCGCGGCCCTGGAAGCCCACCACGTCGTAGCGTCCGGCGACGGCCTGCACCTGGTACATCCGCTCCAGGGCGACCTGCGGCGGAACGCCGAAGACGGCGGCCACGGCGGCCGAGGTGGCGGCGTTCGCCTTGTTGGCGCGGCCCGGCAGCTGCAGGTTGATCGGCCAGGCGCTGCCGTGCGGGTCGAGCACGTGGTCGCCGGAGAGCACCCAACTGGGGGTGGGACGCCGGAAACCGCACTCGCCGCAGTACCAGTCGTCGCCCGGGCGCTGCATGACGCCACCGCAGGAGGGGCACGACCAGGCGTCGTCCTTCCACTCCTGGCCGGCCGCGACCCACACCACGTTCTGCGAGGACGAGGCGGCCCAGACGATCAGCGGGTCGTCCGCGTTCGCGACGACGACCGCCTTGGAGCCCGAGAGGCCCTCGCGCCACTTCTCCGCGAGCATGCGGGTCTCGGCGGCGCGGTCCAGCTGGTCGCGGGAGAGGTTGAGCAGGGCGATCACCTTGGGGGTGACGTCCCGGGCCACTCCGGCCAGGTACTTCTCGTCCACCTCGATGACGCCGTAACGGGCGTCCGAACCGCCCGCCAGGGCGGAGGTGATGCCCGCAGGCATGTTCGCGCCCAGCGCGTTGGAGACGACCGGACCGCTGGCCCGCAGGGCCTCCGCGATCAGCCGGGTCGTCGTGGTCTTGCCGTTCGTCGCCGAGACGAGGACGACGTCGAGATGCTGCGCCAGCGCGCCGAGAAGATCGGGGTCGAGCTTGAGCGCGACCTTGCCTCCGATCACCGATCCGCTTCCGCGTCCCGCGGCCCGCGACACCGCCGCCGCGGCCTTGCCCGCCGTCACGGCCAGCTTGGCCCGCGGCGAAAGCGGCTCTGTGTTGCCTGCCATCGTCCCTTGTCCTCCTTGCGTCGGTCGCCCCCAGCCTATCCAGTACCTGCCCGCGCCCCGACCGCGGCGCCCCCGGTCCGCCGAAGATCTCCTCATATAGTCGCCCGTCGTACCCTTACGGCCATGCGACAGCGCCCCATCCCCGGTACCTCCGGCATCGTCCGCACCATGAGCCTGCTGGGCGACCCGGTGCTCCATTCCGCTTGCGCGGAGGTCACCGAGTTCGGCCCGGCCCTCGACCGGCTCATCGAGGACATGTTCGCCACGATGTACGCGGCCCAGGGCGTCGGCCTCGCCGCGAACCAGATCGGCGTCGGGCAGCGGGTGTTCGTCTACGACTGCCCCGACGACGAGGACGTCCGCCACGTCGGGCACATCGTCAACCCGCGGCTGGTCTCCGCCGAGGGGGAGGAGTTCGCCGGGCCCGAGGGATGCCTGTCCCTGCCGGGGCTGGAGGCGTCGACGGCCCGCTTCGACGAGGCCGTCGTGGAAGGGGTCACCTCGGACGGGGCGCCGGTGCGGGTTTCGGGGACCGGGTTCTTCGCCCGTTGCTTGCAGCACGAGTGCGATCATCTGGACGGTGTCGTTTACGCGGAGCGGGTTACGGGGCTGCGTGCGCGCAAGCTGCGCAAGCAGATCCGCAAGACGGACTGGGGTGCTGCCGGGATCCACGCGCTGGGGGAGTGAGGCCCGGCGGGGCCGGGGTACCTGGGGCTCCGCCCCGGACCCCGCGCCTCAAACGCCGGCGGGGCTGTAATTGCTCAGAAGCCCGGGCCGTCCAGGCGGTTGCCCGCCGTGGCCAGGCGGCCCCACAGGAGGTCGGTCAGGCCGCTGACGAGTTCGGCGCGTTCGCAGGGGCGCTCGCCGAGCCACCAGTCGCCCGCCGCGTGCATCATGCCGACGATGCCGTGGCCCCACACGCGGGCCAGGCGTTCGCCGCCGGGGCCGAGGTCCACGCGCTCGCCGATCACCTGCGCCAGCTCCTCGCCGAGGCGGCGCAGCAGCGGGGCCGAGTGCAGGCCCACGTCGAAGCCGCGCTCGGTGGCCTGGGAGTCCTCGGCGGGGTGCATGAGGAAGCGGTAGACCTGCGGCCGGGCCTCGATGGCGGCGAGATAGGTGTCCAGGGTGGCCTCGACCCGGCTGCGCCGCTCCGCCGGGGCGTCGAGCGCCGCGCGCAGCGAGTCGAGCAGGGCGTCCGTGTGCCGGACGGCGAGGGCCTGGTAGAGGCCGGCCTTGTCGCCGAAGTGGCGGTAGAGGATCGGCTTGGTGATGCCCGCTTCGGCCGCGATGGCGTTCATGGACGCCTTGGGGCCGTCCCTGAGGACGACCCGGTCGGCCGCCTCCAGCAGCTCGCGCCGCCGGCGCTCGGCCGCTCCCGGCTCGCCCGTCTGCTGTGTGGTCTCCATGACGTGTCTCACTCCCCGCCCTTGCGATGTCCTGACGCCCACGCAACGTAACACTCCGCGCACTCGGGCGATCTCACCGGCGGCCCGCATCGGTGCTGCTTGACAGTGCTTACCGGCCGGTAACAGACTGTGTCGCTGTTGGGGTTACCAGCAGTAACCATCTGCACGAAAGCTGGAGGGGACATGGCGGAGTTCACCATGGAGCTCAACGACGACCAGAAGCAGGTACGCGACTGGATCCACGGCTTCGCCGCCGACGTGATCCGTCCCGCCGCCGCGGAATGGGACGAGCGCGAAGAGACTCCGTGGCCCGTCATCCAGGAGGCCGCCAAGGTCGGGATCTACTCGCTGGACTTCTACGCCCAGCAGTTCTTCGACCCCACCGGCCTCGGCATCCCGATGGCCATGGAGGAGCTGTTCTGGGGCGACGCGGGCATCGCGCTGTCCATCGTCGGCACCGGGCTCGCCGCCATCGGCGTGGTCGCCAACGGCACCGAGGAGCAGATCGGCACCTGGATCCCGCAGATGTACGGGACCCCCGACGACGTGAAGGTCGCCGCCTTCTGCTCCTCCGAGCCGGACGCCGGCTCCGACGTCGGCGCCATGCGCACCCGCGCCGTCTACGACCAGGCCAAGGACGAGTGGGTCCTCAACGGCACCAAGACCTGGGCGACCAACGGCGGCATCGCCAACGTCCACATCGTCGTGGCCGTCGTCGACCCCGAGCTCGGCACCAAGGGCCACGCCTCCTTCATCGTGCCGCCGAACACCCCGGGCCTCTCCCAGGGCCAGAAGTTCAAGAAGCACGGCATCCGCGCCTCCCACACCGCCGAGGTGGTCCTGGAGGACGTGCGCGTGCCCGGCTCCTGCCTGCTGGGCGGCAAGGAGAAGCTCGACGAGCGCCTCGCGCGGGCCCACGAGCGGGCCAGGGCCGGTGGCGGCGAGCGGGTGAAGAACGCGGCCATGGCCACCTTCGAGGCCTCCCGGCCGGCCGTCGGTGCCATGGCGGTCGGTACGGCGCGCGCCGCGTACGAGGTGGCGCTGGACTACGCGAAGACCCGGACGCAGTTCGGCCGGCCGATCATCGACAACCAGGGCGTCGCCTTCCAGCTCGCCGACATGCGGACCTCCATCGACGCGGCCCGGCTGCTGGTGTGGCGCGCCTCCTGGATGGCGGTCGCGGGCAAGCCCTTCACCTCGGCGGAGGGCTCGATGTCGAAGCTGTTCGCGAGCGAGGTCGCCAAGAAGGTCACCGCCCAGGCCGTGCAGATCCTCGGCGGCAACGGCTTCACCCGCGAGTACCCGGTGGAGCGCATGCACCGTGACAGCGCCATTTACACGATCTTCGAGGGAACCAGCGAGATCCAGCGCCTGGTGATCGCCCGGACCCTCTCCGGGATGCCGATCCGCTAGGG